>NZ_JBEXLC010000196.1:0-14275 GCF_040609795.1 Nocardia sp. NPDC004604 | reverse complement strand
CTGCCGGTTGGGAATTACACCCTACCCCGAAGATGAATTATTGAATTTATCATTTAAAATTTATATTACACGAATAAATCTTTCATTGCAATATGGGCGCTGGGGCACACAGCAACTCGTCTCCGAGACTTATCTGCGCATGGCACGCCAGCCATCACCAGCGAACAAGTGCTTTGGCTACCTGCTCTGGATCGGCCTCGGATGCGAAGAGTCCCAGGACTTCCAGCCCGCCGACGTGTATTTCATGGTCGGACTCGGCATGCAGAACATCTTCATCGTGCCGAGTCTGGATTTGACGGTGGTGTGGACCGGGCTCTTCGGAAGTGTCAGCAACCAGGGCATTGAGGAGGCCCTGGAGGACACCACGGAGCTGGCGCACGAATTCTTCCGCCGATTGTTCGCGGCATTCCAAGACCATCCGGTGCCCGATCCCGGTCCGTATGTCGAACCGCCGCTGCGCGCGGATCCGAGCCAGTACGTGGATACGAATCTGCTGCTCGCGGTCTTCGGCGTCGGGCCCGCGGCATATCCGGGCTGCAATGTCTTCAGCTGCCTGAACTACCCGTTGGCACCGCCGTTCGCGGATACCGCTCCGGGCTGCGTCATCCAAGCCTGCCTCGGTCCGGACCCGCGCACGCCCGGCATCCGCTGAATCACATGCCGAAGAAACGGATATCGCCTTCCTTCGCGCCGTGCGCGAAGAAATGGTCACCACGCCGGTTCGGTCTGAAACCGTAGGAGCACGAAGCGAAGTCCTCGATGGCCTTGGGCCCGGCAATAATCGACCGGCCACGCCCGAGGCACACCCGATCCTTCGTGCAAATTCGTTCCGATCAGTAGGGCGTTTATCCATCGACTCACGGATGAAGTCGGCGCTGGCAATGCATGCGCTCAACAATGCGGTGGCCGGTCGTGGCGACGTGGCCGGTTGCGTTCTGCAGACCGACCGCGGCTCGCGAGTTGAATACAACCAATTCCGCAGCCGAAAGTTCGTGCGCGCCTTGACTCGTCACGGCATGGCCGGGTCGATGGGCCGTGTCGGCGCGGCCGGTGACAACGCCGCCATGGAGAGTTTCTTCGCGCTGTTGCGGCGCAACGTCCTCGACCGCCGATCTTGGTGCAGCCGTGAGGAATTATGCATCGCGATCGTCACCTGGATCGATCGGACCTACCACCGACGCCGACGGCAAGCCGCCCTCGGCCGTTTGACGCCAGTCGAATACGAGACCATCATGACCCCATCGGCCAGTCAGGCCGCGTGATCGAACCTGTCACCCGATCGTGCAGCAGTCTCTCTGGTTGTTGCGTGAGTACGGCGAGCAATGTTGACGGGCCGGTGGTATAGGTGTCCCATCGGATGATGCATAGTATTTTCGCCGATCCTGCTGTGGAGTTGTCCGATGCCCAGTTGCATGCGGCGTGCCGGGCTGCTCGGCGCGCTGCGCGTGGGGCCCGAGGGTCGTTGCGGACGAAGCGGGGGCAGTATCGCCGCTATCGACGTACTGCGGGGGCGACCTATCTGGATTGGCCTCGGTGGCGTGCAGAGTACCTGGCCGAGTACAACGGCTGGAGCGGTGGTGGTTCGGGTCGCCCGTGGGGTGGTATGCCTCAGGGGGGCGCTTCGGGTGCGACGCAGGGGTATTGAATAGTTCACACCCGGCCGCAATGCACACGAAGCACCACACCTGCGATAACGCTCGGAAATCGGGCAAGGGTGGGCACCGTTGGCACGGCGAGATGATCTCTGCCCATTGATCTTTGGGTGGGCTTTGGTCGCCCGAACCGCGCCAGCGCCGGTCACTCCGGACGTCGTACATGTGGCATGCGAAGCCCAAGTGACCGGATGTCCAGTACTGACCGGCAAGGTCAAGTCCCGGGGAGTGGTGTAACTCAGGTGGTCACCCCATGATCCGAATTTCGGTCAGGCAGTGAGGTTCTGCGGGAGGGGTGTCCTCCTGTTCGTTGGTGGGTGTGAGTCCGTGGGAGCGGGCCAGGACGTCGAGGCCGAGGTAGCGGCGTCCTTCGATCCACTCGTCGTGTTGCTCGGCGAGCACGGCCCCGACCAGGCGGATGATCGAGCCGCGGTCGGGGAAGATGCCGACCACGTCGGTGCGTCGGCGAATGCCCGTTCTCACGAACCTCGAGTACCAGCCCATGTAGGGACCTTGATCGAGCGGGCGAGCGCTGAACGCTTCGACCTGGGCGTCCACCCCTCGCCTCCGACACTGCGGGCGATGCTCAGGTGAGTGGATGGCCGCGCCGCCGGTAGTTGTCGGCGAGTTCCTCTTTACTGCAATGATTTTCGTTGCGGTGAGCCATGCCGGGACGAGCGTGGCCAAGGCGAGGCTTCCGGGGGGCTGGGTGCTCCGGATACGAGATCGCTGACCACTGTTCCGGGCCTCGTCCCGGGTCGGTCTCCTGGGTGCGGGGTTGTATTACTTGCGTGCAACGCCCGCGTAGACGGACACTTCCGCATCCATTTTCTTCGGGGGTGCGACACCGTCCGGGCGCCAGCGGTGCGGCACCTCTACACCGGGATCGACCAGCTCTAGCCCCTGGAAGAACCGCATGAATTCGTCTCGGCTTCGGACTTGGCATGGCAAGCCGCTGCGGTGGTAGATGTCGACCACGGCAGCAATTGCCGTCGGATCGAAGTCTGGCGTGACGTGTGTCATCACTAGATACGAGCCAGGAACGAGCCCGCCCATTAGCGCATCGACGATTCCGTAGGGATCCTGCTGGTCGGGGACGAAATGCATCAGCGCGTTGAGACTGAGCGCGACCGGCTGGGTCAGGTCCAGTGTCTCGCGCAATCCTGGGGCGTTGAGGATCTTTTCGGGTGTGGTGACGTCGGCGGAGATGTAGTTGGTACGCCCTTCCGGTGAGCTGACCATCAATGCCCTGGCGTGGACGAGCACGATCGGATCGTTGTCGACATAGACGACTCGCGCGTCAGGCGCAACCTGTTGGGCCACTTGATGCAGATTCGGCGCGGTCGGGATACCGGTTCCGACATCGAGGAATTGACGAATGCCCGCCTGTGCGAGGAACCGTGTCACGCGGTGTATGAACGCCCTGTTCTTCTGCGCCGCCACTCGCACTCCTGGCCAGATGGCCACGACCTGCTCAGCCGCTTCCTCGTCCGCGCTGTAATGGTCCTTGCCGCCGAGGTAGTAGTCATACATTCGGGCGGTGTGGGGCTGATTCTGCCGCAAGTCGACAGGAGAGCCAGGTTCCACGGTCGGAGTCCTTACATAGTCGAGGCAACATCAAGGTAGCGAGCGGGTGGTATACGGGCGTGTCATTTCAATCTTGTTGGGGGGGTTGCACCTTGCGGCCCGCTGCCAGCGTGTGAGTGCGCCGTGCGCTCGTCGGCGGCGACAGTGGGTCGGCGAACAAGACAGATTCCATGCTTGGGACGCAAGTCTACTGGGCGCCTTGGATCTGGCTACCGGTAAGCGCTTTTACCGATCCGAGATCGCAAGCGTTGGACTGAGTTTCGAGCCCTCCAGGCACTGCGCGCGAAGCGGCGCACGGCTCCTCGGGCAAGACCGAGCCGGGCGCCACTGAGCGGATCAGCGGCGCAAGGGAATCGGCAATCAATGGCGGACCTACCGGTGATGATCCTGCCGATGGTTATCGATTGGGAGTGTGACGGAGGGGGGCGGAAATACTTTAGGGTCGTCGCACGTCGCACCCTGGGATCGGTTGAATAGCAGAGTGATTGCTCGTCTGCGCAGAGCTGGACTGGGCGACTCGCTCGCGGGCTCAATCCATCATCTCCTCAACACTTATCGCTCAGGTGGCTACCATTTACTCTCGGGATGGACCACACTTTCGAGACCCGGGCCGCGTGCTGGAAGAGGACCCGGTGGTCACGCCGTCATGGTCGAGCCGGAGTCCGGCCGACGGCGCCCTGGTGCGATGATCCACGGATGGATCTGCGGCAGCTGGAGGTCGTGGTCGCGGTGGCCGAGGAGGGCGGGTTCACCGCCGCTGCCCGCCGCCTGCACGTGGTGCAGTCCGCGGTATCCGGCACGGTCCGAGCCCTGGAGAAAGAGCTGGGCGTCCAGCTCTTCGAGCGCACCACCCACCGGGTCATGCTCACCGCGGTCGGGGAGAGCTTCGTGCCGGCCGCCCGCCTCGCGCTGAGGGCGGCGGAGCAGGCCCGGGCGGTGGCGGACGAAGCGCGCGGCGAGCTGCGCGGGGTGCTGACGATCGGCACGATGCAGGGTGTGTGGCTGGGCCTGGACCGGGCCTTGGCCGGGCTGCGCGCCGAGCACCCGGCGCTGGTGGTGCGGCTGCGTCAGGCGGCGGTGGCGGACATCCGCACGGCGCTGCGGGAGCGCACAGTGGACGTGGCGATCGTGGCGTTCGACCACCAGCAGCGGCGCGGCCTGGAGAACCGCCTGCTGGCCCGGGAGGAGATGGTGGTGGCCGCCGCAGCGACGCGGGTCCTCGCGAGGGCCGACACGGTCACGTTCGCCGAGGTGGCTCAGCTGCCGTTCGTGGACTTCGCTCCGGGCTGGGCGATCAGGGGCGCGGTCGACCGGGCCTTTCGCGCCGCGGGCGTGGAGCGGACGTCCGTCTTCGAGGTGAACGACATCGGGGCCGCCGCAGAGCTGGTCCGTCACGACCTGGGCATCTGCGTTCTGCCCGAGTCGATCGCCGCCCGTTTCCCCGATCTCGCGCTGCGTCGGTTCCCCAGTCGCCCGCCCCACTGGACCGTGACGGTCGCGTGGCCCGCCGGAGAGCCGAGTCCGGCGGTCGCCGCGCTACTGCGCCACCTCAGTTGAGGCTGTTGTTCGCAGCCGGGGCGCGGTCGGCCCGGCGCTCGGTCATCCAGTACAGCAGCCCCAGAAGCGGCAGGACCGCACCGAGGGCGGCGACCGCCCACCAGCCCTGGGCGTGGTAGACGATCGTTCCCAGCTGCGACCCCAGCGCTCCTCCGGCGAAGAAGATGCCGATGAAGACGCTGTTCAACCGGGCCCGGGCACTCGGGTCGAGCTGGTAGACGACGTGCTGGCCGAGGATCAGGGCAGTCTGCACGGCGACGTCCAGCAGGATCGCGGCGAGGCCGAGGACCACGATGTCGTGTCCACCGAGCCCCGCAACCAGCGCGCCGATCGCCCCGAGCAGGAGCGCCGCCCCGGTCAGGGGCCGACCCCGACCCCGGTCGGCCCAGCGTCCGACCAGCGGGGCCACGACCACGCCCGCGGCGCCGACGAGGGCGAAGATGCCGACGCCGGAGGCCGGGTAGCGGAACGCGGGGCCGGTCAGCAGGAATGAGACCGTGCTCCAGAACGCGCTGAACGTCCCGAAGAGCGCCGCCTGGTAGAGCCCGCGCCGCATCAGCGCCGGGTGGGCGCGGATCAGCCGGACGGTCGAGCGCAGCACGTGGTGGTAGGGCAGGTCGGTCGTGGGGGAGTGCTTGGGAAGGGCCAGTACCAGCGCGAGGGCGAGGACCGCCATCAGCACGGCGGAGCCGAGATAGACCACCCGCCAGCCGGCTGCGTCCGCGACCACGCTGCTGAGCGTGCGGGAGAGCAGGATGCCCGTGAGCAGCCCGGCCATCACTCGGCCGACGATCCGGCCGCGGGCGTGGTCGGGCGCCAGACTGGCCGCGAAGGGCACCAGGATCTGGGCGACGACGGAGGTCGCACCGCTGACCAGCGAGGCGAGTACGAGCATCGGGAAGCCGGTCGCCGCGCCGGCGATCGCCATCGCGAGGCTGGTGACGGCGAGCAGGACCGCCGCTAGGCGGCGTTTCTCGAAGCGGTCTCCCAGCGGCACCAGGAACAGCATGCCGAGGACGTAACCGATCTGGGTGACTGTCGCCAACACGCCGGCGGTTGCCGCGCTGATGCCGAACACCTGGGCGAGCGTGGACAGCAACGGCTGCGCGTAGTAAAGGTTCGCGACGGACAGGCCGGTGGCCACGGCGAGCAGCGCCACGAGCCAGCCGGATATCGCGCCGGTGGATCCGGGCGACGCGGTAGCGTCCGCGGTCGGTCGGACGATCGGGGTGGAGCCGGACGGTTGGGCCATGACTGCCTTCCAAGAAGTTTTCGGTCGGGTGGTGCGGCGGGCGTTCCGCCGCCTGCACCGGTGAAAGCGCCGACAGCCCTGCTCCGCTTCCCAACTTCTTGCGATGATCGAGGACAACAGTCATCTCAGATCGTGATGACCGTTGCCCTAGTCCCGCGATCAGGACGGGACGCCTACGAGGCGTACAGGAGGAGGAGCAGCACGGGGGACGCGGGCGGTGTGCCCGAACGCCTCCGAGACGCTGGGGTTGAACCAGGCGGCGAAAGCCCCGTGTTGGAGACCGATCAGCTCGGTCTCCAACGAGCCCCGCAGTACCCTCTGCTCACGGCGCCCCTCCCGGTGCGGGCTGAGCACGAGCAGGTCGGCCCCGATCCGTTCGGCCGCGACCGCGGCCGAGACCTCGAGAGGGTCAGGCCGCCCCGGCCGTTCCCCCGTCGGCCTGGACGCCGACGTCGCGCAGGACCGCGACCTAGTCGTCGAGCACGCGACGTGCGTCCTCGTCGTCCTCGATTGGGGACGATGGCTGTGGCCACCACGCGAATGTCGCGCACGCGATCTGGACGGGGCAGCTACGGCAGATGGGCCGTGACCCGCGCTTGGCCTGGCCTCTCCGCGCTCCTGAGCGGACGTCACCAGCGCCGTCGGCCGCTGCACCGGCTGCGGCGACGCCGCGACCGTGGCCGCCATGCGCGTCTACGGCCACGCACCGGGGTTGGTGGCCCGCTGTCCCGAGTGCGACCAGGTGATCCTGCGTCTTGTCCGTGGTCCGGACGCGGTCTGGCTGGACCTCCGCGGGACCGTGTCGCTGCGGATCTCTCTACCCGAGAGCTGAGGCCGCAGGCCCCTTGCTGGTCAGCGCAGTGCCCAGGGTGCGGCGGCTCGATGCCGAGCCCACCGATGCGGATCGCATTCGAGTGTGCCGCGATCCCAATGGCCGAGTTCGGCTGCGGCCTCGTATGTTTCGTGGAGGAACTCGGCGACCACGGCATTCGGATCGTTCGCGGTGCGCACCCTTTCGTAGGGTAAGACGAATTCACCCAGGTTGGGGTCGTAGGTCGCCCCGGGCAGGTTCAGCCGGCGTTCGCTGTAGCTGTCGGGTTCGGGATAGGTGTATGCGTAGAACGCTTCTGGCCAGAATCCGCAGCTGCTCAGCTCGTGTGAATAACCCTCCACCATGACCCAGTCGGCGCAGTGCGGTGCGCCCCGCCGTGCTCGGGAGCGGTCCGTCCCGAAAAGCGCGTGTAGGCAAGATCCATCAGCGTGTGAGGGTTCGTTGCGTCCAGTCACGGAACGACGTCCAGTCGACTTCGGGGTTCGAGCGATGCAGCGCCTCGATATCGACGCGATAGCCGTCGCCGTTGAGGAATGTCCACATGGCGTGCATATCCGCGTTGCCGATCACGTCGAGCGGGGTCTGCCGATGGACCACGGGCCGCCCCAGGGCGTCGCCGATCGCAGCGGCCATAGCGACCGGAGTGGGGGCGTCACTGGCCAGCTCGACGCGTTCGCCGAGGTATCGCTGCGGTTCGGCGAGAACGTGCGCGACGAATTGCCCCAAATCTTCTCGCGCCAGCTGCTGTAGCGGCCGATCGGGTGGCAAGGGCAGTTCCAGCACACCGTTGAGTAGTTCCTGCCAGCCGCCGAGCGCATTGTCGAAGAAGTACGTGGGCGCGACAACGGTCGCCGGCAGTTCGCTGGCGGTGAGTTCCTGCTCGATCGCCGCTTTACTCTCGAAATGTGGAATCGTGGAGTTCTGATTCGCTGAGGCCACGGAACTGAACACCAGATGCGGCACTCCTGAGTCACCGGCCGCGCCGATGATCGCGCGTCCCTGCCGCACTTCCGCATCGACACCCGATTCGAACGGTGTGGTCAGCGCGAAAACGGACGCGACATTGGCCATCGCCGCTGCCAGTGCGGCTCGATCATCGAGCGATCCGCTGACGAGTTCCACACCCCGCTCCCGGAGCCGCTGCGCCCGGGGAGTTCTGGCGTCGCGCACCATCGCTCGCACTCCCACACCCCGCGACAGCAGCGCATCGGTGACGGCCCCGCCTTGTCCGCCCGTGGCCCCGAGTACCAGAACCGGAGGATTTGTCACAGCAACCCCAATCCGAGCAGTAGGTCCGAAAGTGCTGGCGTAGCTACCGTAGCGTGAACTCGGAGCAGAGGTCCTGGCGTTGTCCGCCGGACTCGTCGGCTCGTGACTCGGAGGTCGCAGGTTCAAATCCTGCACCGGTCAGGCAAATGTATTCGCCCTGGACCACCGCATCGGCTTCGGTGTAGTCAACCGCATCCGCGAACAGGGACGCCGAACCCTTCACCCAAAAGATCGATCTGCTATTCACTCGCGCCACCGAAAGCTGAGCCTGTGAGGTTGGTACCTGAGGAAGCTCGTCGGTACGCGGCCGCCTGAGGCGCAGCTTCAGTCAGATATCGTTTTTGTGGCCATACCCAGGATCAGCGGTCGGACAATCGGGGGCTCTCCCCGCCACGACGCTTCCTGTACGTCTTCGAGCTTCAGCCCGGACCCCCGGATCAGCTCGAGGGTGGCACGGTTGCAGTGGCAGCCCTCTGCGAATCGGCGCCACGGGGCGGCGAGGCGGTCTTGCCAATGGGCAAGTCGCGGCGACTCGGAACGTACGTGCTCGAGAAACAGCAGCTGGCCGCCGGGGCGCAACACGCGCTCGATCTCCCGCAACACCGGATCGGGGTTGTCGACAGTGCACAACACGAGCGTTGAGACGACCGTATCCACGGTTTCATCCGCGAACGGCAGTTGTTCCGCCGATGCGTCGAGCACGCGTGCCCGACGTCGACTGCGATGCAGCCTCCGCGCCAACCGCGTGCGCATCGCGGCCTCCGGTTCGGTCAAGATCAGCTCGTCGAGGCCGTCCGGGTAGTACTCCAGGTTGAGGCCGGTACCGCTGCCGAGTTCGACAGTCCGCCCCCTCGCGCGGCCGAGCAAATTTCGCCGACGAGCGGCCATACCCGCTCTCTCGCCCAGCCATAGCAGAGGGTCGTACAGCGCCGCGAACACCCGGGCCCATAGGTCCGAGCCCTGCACCGCTGCCGCCGGTACGGCGCCACTGCTCACAGATTCAACGGTACGCCGGCGGGCAACATCGCGTATGTCCAGCTCGTCGAGCAAGGGCGGGCCGCCGCCGGAGATTCGGCAGGGCCGTCGAGCCGATAACCCCAGATGAGGCGGGCATGCGGCCGGATCCGAGCTTCGACGTGCCGCAACGAGTGCTCCTGATCGATAGATCAGGAGCACTCGGCCTTTCAGGCGAAGCGCTGGATGAACTTCAGGCTGGTCTCGGCGACCTCGCGCCACCCACTGTCGATGGTCAGGGCATGTCCGCGACCGGGGATCTCGACGAATTCGGTGACGTCGGAGTTCTTATGCTGCTGGTGGAAGGCGGCCTCGGAGATGACTCGGGGAACGGTGTTGTCCTTCTCGCCGGAGATGATCAGCAGGGGGCCGCGTGCGGGATTGTCGGTGTCCACCTTGGCCTCCGACCACGGGTTGAGGTTGGCGGCTGCGGCCTGGAAGAGCGGTGCGCCGGGAGCGGCGACGGCGAAGGTGCCGAACAGCTGCTCGGCTTCGTCTTCGCTGACGGCGTTGGCGAAGCTGTAGCGGAACTGCTCGTAGGTCAGCGGGACCGCGCGATGCTGGTTGGCCGGATTGGTCAGCACCGGTGCGGCGGCGCGCAGCGAGCTGATCGGCAGCGGCAGCACCCCACGGAAGGGGGCGGCGTCGATGGCCACCGAAGCGACCGACAGGCCGCGCCCTGCGATGATCTGGGTGAGCAGGCCGCCGAAGGAGTGTCCGATGACCGCGGGTTTGCGTTCCAGGCGTTCGATGATGGTGGCGACGTGGTCGGCGACCTGCCCGACGGTTTTGCCCGCGAACACTTCTGGATGTTCGTGGGCCTGTTCGACAGTTTCCGGATCGTCGGGCCAGTTCGCGGTGACCGGCGCGTACCCGGCGTCGGCGAACAGCGCGGCCCAACGATCCCAACTGCTGGCCAGTAGCCACAGGCCGTGGATGAATACGACCGGGGTGCGACCGCTGGTGTTGGCGGCGGCGATCTGGTCGAGGGTGTGGGCGTCGATGGTGGTCATGGGTGTTCCTTATCCACGAGCGGCTTGTTCGATGACGGCGGCGGCCACCGGTTGGGAGACGAGCGAGGCGTGCGAAACCGCGATCTCACTGGTGTGCGCGTGCATGCGCTGGGCCATGAAGCGCTGCGATGCGGGCGGGATCACGCGGTCCTCGGCAGAGACGAGATACCAGCTGGCGGTGGTGGACCACGCAGCAGGCCCGGACAATTCGAGGTTGGCGGTCCCTTTTCTCGAGCAGCGCGAGCGGCTCGCGCGCATCTCAGTATCATTGGAAGACAACATGTTTCGCCGCTCGTTGCCGGACAGGAACTCCCGAGTTCCGGACCTGCGCGGGCTCGGCGGCCAGATCGGCGTCGAGGCGGACGGTCGTACGCGTTCACCACCTAATCCCTCCAGATGATCGGCCGCAATCACGCGACGTGCGGGCCACGCTCGCTGATCCGTCACCTGATCTGTCTCGCAAGGTAGAGCCGCGACCGGTGCACGGCGTCTCGACCGGACAACCTCTGCACAGCCGGAACAGTCTTGCCCGCGGATCTGCACATGCAGCACAGTCCGACCCTAGAATTCCGGGCAGGAGGTGCGAGGTGGTTGTCGTACTGGACACCGGGTCGCTTCCGGTCGCCGAACGGGTGGACGCCGTGCAGGACGCGGTGGCCAACACCGAGATACCCGCGATCAATCGGTTCGGTGCGCATCACGGCGAGTTGTGGCATCGGCTCAGCGTGTGGGATCTCGGCGCTGGAGTGCACGCCACCCGTGTCGAGGGCACTGGTCTGAGTGTCACCCGCGGACCGAAGCACATCCGCGCCGCCGCGCCCGAGCGAGTCGGACTGGGACTGCAGCTGGGCGCGCGCGGCAGGTTCTCGCACTGTGGCATGGACGCGATACTCGGGGTGGGCAAGCTAGGGCTGACCGACGGCACCAGCGCCTCGGACTACGCGTGCCGCGGTATCGGCGGCACCAAACTGGTAATCATCGATTACGAGCAGCTCGGACTGCGGGTCGACATCGTCCGGGCGGCGGTCACCAGACTCGAAGCAAGCCCGCTGTACGGATTGGTGATCGCCCATATCGCCGCGCTCGGCGAGGAAGGCGACATCCCCGCCGGTCCCGCACAGCTCATGCTCGGCTCGGCGACCACCCAACTCGTGCGCGCGCTCATCACCACCGCTGCCGACGCACGACCGCAGCGTGACGACCTCCACGACACTCTGTACCTGCGCATGACCAATTTCGCGCAGCAGCACCTGGGCGACCCGACGCTCGATGCAGAGAAAATCGCTCGGGCACACCACATCTCGCTACGGCAGCTGTACAGCATCTGGGCCGCGCAGGGCGTATCTCCCCGACAGTGGATCATGACATCACGGCTCGAGGGCGCCCGCGCGGACCTCGCCCGTCACGGCACCACAGTGGCCGTGAGCGCCGTCGCGCGCAAGTGGGGGTTCGTCAATGCCGCGCACTTCACACGCCGATTCCGTGATGCGTTCGGAATTTCGCCACGCGAATGGCAGCGGACGCACAATCGGCCATGACGCCGCTCCGACACCCGATTTCGGCACTACGGCGGTGCAAGCGAGGCACGGCCCCAGATCCCGCACGACCGTCGGACAGCATCCCCTACAGGTCAAGTCTCGAGTGACGAGGCTTCGTGCTGCTGGGGTGCGGGTCGGGTCGGGTCGGGAGAGTGACCTCGAGTCGATGGCGTTCGGCGGTGCGTCGGTCCGGGATCTCGCCGCTGCCGCAAGGACGGATGCCCCGAGTTCGACTGCGGCGGTGGCATTTTCGGATGTTTCGTGGATCCGCGACCGGCGGTGGCTTACCTCCCGATCGTCGACTGCCCTCCCGCCGCGCTGGTCATCGCCTGGCCGGAGCGCTCCCACAGCCTCGGCGTGGCCGCGCTGGTGCGCGCGGCGGGTGCAGTCGCTCACTCGCATTCGCGATAGTCAGGAGTGCGAATCGAACGCCGTTGAGCTGCTTGGCCCCAGCCCGGTTGGCGTCCACGCTGATGGTCGAAGTCGTGGGGGTGTGTCCTCCGGCTCAGGTGGCGGGTGAGGTGTACGCCTGTCCTTCGGGCGGGTGGGTTGCGGTGACGCCGGTGAGGATGAAATCGATCCCGGCGAGGAACTGCTCGCGGTCGTCGTGCTCGCGGATCTGGTGCGCGACGGCCCGGATGAACGGGTAGTCATCGGGGTCGAGTTCTTCCCATGCCGTCGCCGTGTTGTCGAGGAACTCGGCGCGGTCCGCATGGAGTGTGCCGACGCGGGAATTCGCGGCGTTCTGGCCGGCGGCGCCAAGGACGTAGTGCACCAGCGCTGAGGTCGCCGTGAACCAACTGCTCTCGGGTACGCCGAGCATGCGGACCCGGCGACCGATGCTTTCGACGATCCGTTGCGTCACCGGCCCCGAGGGGCTGCGGGAGAGTTGCGTGGCGAGTTGTGTGGCGAGCCAGGGGTGGTCCTCGATGGCGTCGAACAGGCCGAGCGCGACGGTGCGGATCTCGTCCTGTGGCGAGCCCGGGGACTCGGTGGGCGCGATCGCCAGAGCGGCGGTAACGACGGCATCGGTCGCGGCGCCGAGTAGCTCGTCCTTGTTTGCCACATGCCAGTAGATCGCCCCGGGCCCGGTGGCGAGGCGTTCGGTCAGCGTCCGGAACGTCAGCCCGCCCGCGCCGGTCGCGTCGAGCAGCTCGACGGCGGCTTCGACGATGCTCTCCCGGGAGAGTGCCTCTGTGCGCCGCTGTGACCGGCGTGTTCGCGTTGCCATGCTGAACATCTTGACACATATGGAATGCCGTTCCAATATGGAATGTCATTCCAGATTGGAACGGCGTACCAGAAGGCCAGCCGGAGCTCTCCGGGCGGCCTCGACCTCCGCAGGAGCCACCATGAATACCCACGTCACGATCATCGGCGCCGGACTCGGCGGCCTCACGCTGGCCCGCGTTCTGCATGTGCACGGGATCCCGTCCACGGTCTACGAGGCCGAAGACTCGCCGACCGCACGCGCGCAGGGCGGGATGCTCGACATCCACGACTACAACGGCCAACCGGCACTGGAGGCGGCCGGCCTCACCGACGAGTTCCGCGGTCTCATCCTCGAGGGCCGCCAGCAGTACCGGGTCCTCGACCGGGACGGAACCGTCCTGTTCGACAAGGCCGATGACGGCACGGGTGGCCGCCCGGAGGTGCAGCGCAGTGAGCTGCGGCGAATGCTGCTCGATTCGCTCCCGGCCGGCACCGTTCGGTGGGGACACAAGGTCAGTAGCGTGCGCGCCCTCGGCGAGGGCCGCTACGGGGTGAGCTTCGCCAACGGTGCCACCGCCGTCACGAGCCTGCTGGTCGGCGCCGACGGCGCGTGGTCGAAGGTCCGGCCACTGCTGTCCACCGCCACACCTGAGTACACCGGCATGTCGTTCGTCGAGACCTGGCTGTTCGACAGCGACACTCGCCACCCCGCCGCCGCCCGGGCTGTTGGTGGCGGGTCGTTCTGGGCGCTCGCGCCGGGGAAGGGGATCCAGGCCCACCGCGAGCACGGCGGCACCCTGCACACCTACGTGGCGCTCACCGAGCCGCAGGACTGGTTCGCCGCCATCGACTTCACCGATTCCGCCACGGCGACTGCGCGCATCGCGCAGGAGTTCGACGGCTGGGCACCCGAGTTCACCGCGCTGATCACCGACAGTGACACCTCGCCGGTCCTGCGCCCGCATTACACGCTGCCGATCGAACACCGGTGGGACCGGGTGCCGGGGGTGACCCTGGTCGGCGACGCCGCCCACCTCGCGCCCCCGAACGGCGAAGGCGCCAACCTGGCCATGCAGGACGGCGCCGAACTCGGCAAGGCCCTCGCCGCGCACCCCGACGACATCGAAACCGCGCTCACCGAATACGAGCGAGCTCTGTTCCCGCGCAGCGCCGAAGCCGCCACCGACGGCGCCGAGCTGCTCCACGAGTTCATGTTCGGCGACAATGCACCCCACAGCCTGGTCAACATGTTCACTGGACACGAGCAGACCCCCTGAGCCGCTGCGTCGTGTGGGCCCATGGGCATTGAAGAACCGGCCAGGGTTGGTAGGGGCCTGACGTCATGTACT
>NZ_JBEXLC010000195.1:0-14304 GCF_040609795.1 Nocardia sp. NPDC004604 | reverse complement strand
CCCCGGTTTCCCTTGGCCCGAAGGCGACCCACAAACATGGGGTGATCGGTGTTGCGGCATTGCGTGCCTGCGAATGCTGCTCCGGTTCCATGGCCTGCCGGTGCCGCCACAGCGCGAAATACTCCGAGAAGGGTTGGACACCAACGCGTATGCCACCGGGGTGGGCTGGACACACGCCGGACTGGTCGCGCTGGCCGCGCGGCACGGCCTTGCCGGTACTGCTGAAGCGGTCGACCGTTCCACGCTTCAGGGTATGGCCGCTGACGGCGTACCCAGCATCATCTCGTGCACGTGGCAACTGCCTGAAGACGGACGCAAGGGCGGGCACCTGATCGTGTTTACCGGCGAGGCAGATCGCGACGGTGACACCATCGCGGGATTCGCCGACCCGTCCCGATGGGGTGCCGAGCATTCGGAGGTTCCGGCGCGACGGTTCTGGGCGAGTTGGACCGGGCGCGCGATCATGCTGCAACCGACCTGATCCAGGATCAGGCAGCGGTTAAGGAGTGCGTAACCAACATGTGACCCCCGCCAGTTCGGCGACCTCCTCGCGGCGCAAACCCGGGGTGCGCCGCGCGTGTTTGCGTGCGGGCAGACCGAGATCGCCCGGATTCAGTCGCTCGCGCCGGGCGCGCAGAAAGTCCGCGAGCGCCTGTGCCCAGTTCTCGGCGCTCCCCGACCCGACATGGTCACGCGAGCCATCGCCGTCAGGCCTGTGCTCGCCCCGTTGTGTCGCCTTCACGGTGCTGGTCATCGCCCTCGATCTTACGGCTGGGTGGGACTGGCTTTCCCAGGATGAACCTTCCCTTACCCATGGTCCCGAATCGCTCCAGACTTGGTCGCATCGGAAACGAAATACGAATGACAGGAGCACGGCATGTCCGGAGCACGCACCCTCGATACCTACCGGCTGCTCGGCCGTTCGGGTCTTCGGGTGTCTCCGCTTTCCTTGGGGACCATGACATTCGGCGCCGATTGGGGTTGGGGCGCCGATAAGGACGAGGCCCGCAAGATCTTCGACACCTACGTCGAGCGCGGCGGCAATTTCATCGACACCGCGAGCCAATACACCAACGGCACCTCCGAGAAACTGCTCGGTGAATTCAGCGCCGACAATCGCGAAAGTCTGGTGCTGGCAACGAAATACACGATGCTGCGGCGGCCAGGCGATCCGAACTCCGGCGGTAACCACCGCAAGAGCATGGTCGGCTCGGTGGAGGCCAGCCTGCGCAGGCTGAACACCGACTACATCGATCTGCTGTATCTGCACGCCTGGGACTTCCTGACCCCGGTCGAGGAGATCCTGCGCGCCATGGACGATCTGGTCCGCGCGGGCAAGGTGCTCTACGTCGGCATCTCCGACGCACCGGCCTGGCAGATCGCGCGCATGCAGACCATTGCCGATCTGCGCGGCTGGTCGCCGCTGATCGCGCTGCAGATCGAATACAGCCTGATCGAGCGGACCGTTGAACGCGAGCTCATTCCTATGGCACGTGAACTCGGACTCGGCGTGGTGCCGTGGTCGCCGCTGGCCAGCGGCGTGCTCACCGGCAAGTACAGCCGCGCCGATCTGGATCACGACGCCGCGGGCTCACCCGAGGGCACCCGCAAGAATGTGGCCGCCGCCAACGGCTCGCTCACCGAACGCGGGCTCGCCATTGCCGATGTGGTGAAAGATGTTGCGGCACAAATGGGTAAGACGCCCTCGCAGGTGGCGCTTGCCTGGACCCTGCAGAACCCGGGCGTCACGGCGCCGATCATCGGCGCGCGCACCACGGCACAGTTGGAGGACAACCTCGGTGCGCTCGAGGTCGAATTCGATGCGGCGCAGTTGGATCAACTGCAAGCGGCCAGCGCGATCGAGCTGGGCTTCCCGCACGACATGCTGGCCCGTCCGATGACCCGTGGAGTGACCTTCGGCGACCTGAAAGTCGAAGGCCGCGACTGAGTTTCACATCACGCGGTGGGTGCGAGCCCGACTCACACCCACCGCATCAGCGCGTCGGCCACCGATAAGTTCCCGAACCGCTGGCGGATCGGAAGTTCAGCGGGCACTTCGCGTTGCGGATGTCTCCGGCGCTGCATCGACGACTGGCTATGGAGGCGGCCGAGCACGGAGTGAGCATCAATAAGTGGGTCAACGAGAAGTTGGCGTCGACTGAGCGGTAATCCGGGATTTCGGCTACCCCGGCGCGTATCGCTGTCAGCCTGGTCTCGGCGCTGGGCAATTTGTTGTCGGGGAATCGCATCAGCTTGCGGAGTGTAGGTCCAGGATCTGGGTGAGTGCGTGTTCCAAGGCGTAATCGGCGTCGGCGGCACCGCCTTTGACATCGGCATTCAGCGTGGCGACGACCTGTAGGGCCGTGCCGATGCTGGCCTGGTTCCAACCCCGCGCTTGGGCCTGCGCCTTCTTCACCTTCCAGGGCGGCATACCCAATTGCTGGGCCAGTTTGAACGGGTCGCCACGGCCCGCGGAACCGACACGGGCGATGGTGTGGACCGAGTCGGCGAGTGCGTCGGCGAGGAGCACATGTGGCACGCCGCGGTCGTTGGCCCAGCGCAATGCCTCCATGGCACCGGGCCGATCGCCTGCCACCGCGAGTTCGGCGACATCGAAACCGGAGATCTCGGCCTTGCCGGAGTAGTAGCGGCGCACCGCGGCGATATCGACCTTGCCACCGGTATCGGAGGCCAATTGCGAACAGGCCGCGGACAACTCCCGCAGATCCGAGCCGACCGCCTCCAACATCACCTGCACGACCTCACCCGAGACCCGCACCCCGGCATTCCGGAATTCGCCGCGCACGAACTCCACCCGTTCGGACGCCTTGGTCAACTTGGCGCAATCGTGCACCTGCGCACCCAACTTCTGCAGCGCTGGCGCCAATGCCTTGGCCCGGCCGCCCCCGGAGTGCAGCACCACCAGCACCACGCCCTCGGGCGGATCCACGGCGGCATCGGTGATCACCGCGACCGCATCCTTGCCCGCATCCGCCGCCGACTCGAGCACGATCACCCGATCTTCAGCGAACAGCGAAGGACTCAATAGCTCCGCCAGTTCCGCGGTACTGGCGTCACCCGCCCGCAGCCGATCGACGGGCACCGCATCGGGATCCGGCGCACCCTCCCGCACCTGCGCGGTAATTCCCGCGATGGCCCGCTCGACCAGCAGCTCTTCATCACCGAGCACCAGGTGCACTGCCGCAATCCGTTCGCTCACGGGAGCATCCTACGTACCCCGACCGACACAGCCGCCGAGCTGCACAGCGTGCCCCGCTGTACCAGCCAACTCGTGCCGCACTCCGGACATCGGCGAAGTCCCGGTAGTCGACGGCGTGGTGCACGGCAGTCGTGTCGCGGCGCATTGACCACCCTCATCCAGCGGTACGTTTCAACCTTTCGAGCAGCCCTGTCAAACCGCTCTGCAGAACGGCAGGGTCACCGATATCAAAGCCGTGCGTCACTTCATGCCACGGTCCGAGTTGATGCCAAACAAGTGCACGCCGACGGAGGTCGTCGGTGACGCCATATGCGGCGGCGACCGCGTCTGCGAAGTCTGTCGGTGCACCATGCAGTGGCCAAGCCAGGTCGTTCGCGGCATCGCCGAGATGGACGTCGCCGAAGTCGATCACGCCGGATACACGACCTCCGTCTACCAACACATGCTCAGGTCCGAGATCGCCATGGACGACCGCATCTGCTGGGAATTCCCGTACGGCATCGAGGATCGCCAGCGCCGAACCCCGTTGCGGGACTGGAATCAACGGCACCACATCGGCCCGGAAACGGCTGATCGTCGCGACCCGGCTGCATCTGGTTTCCGCCGACGGCGGCAACCCATGCCGGGCCGCTACGGTCGCGGGAGTGTCGTGAAGTGCACGGAGAAAATTTCCGATCGCGAGACCGTGTTCGACATCCGGCGACACGATCGCCTGACCAGGCACGAGCGCATGACGCACGACTAGCGGCGTTTCCCGCACCACCCAGGGGATCGGCACCTGAAGCGGCAGCAGCGGTGCCAGCCAAGGCATCAGCCGAGTTTCGCGCCGCAGTTGATCCGCAACCTCTGGTCGGCGCGGTCTGCGCTCGACCCAGCAACCATCGACCAAAGCAGCGAAGCTATCCCACCCTTCACAGAACTCCACGATCAAACGTTAAAGCACGGCTGATCGTCGCAGCTCAGGCCGCGCGCACGTCGAACACCTAGCGTCCATATAGCTCCTGCCGTACCGCCCCCGGGTCCAGGGTGCGGTCGAAGGTAGTCGAATGGTGGTCGCCCAGGCCGGCGAATTCGACCGCCATGTGACTACGCTCGGCGAGCAGTCGGGTTGGGTAGGGCAGCAATCTGTCTGGACGGGGTAGTAGGTAGTTGGGAGATGTTTGCATTCGCTGCACGATGCTCGATATCAACCCGAAAGTGCTGTCTGGGGTGACCTCCTGCTGCTTTGTCTCGATCATCACGGCTCGGTGCAGTGCAGATCCGAGCGGCGAGTCCGATTGCGTGGTGCAGAGAATGTCGGGTCCAACTGCTCTGACTGATACGCGATGGCGCACTCCAGTCCGTCAGGGTATCCGGCCGTGACTGTGGGCCGCGCGGATCGATGGGCGCCTCCTATCAAGATTTGGTCGATCGTGAGGTCAAGGTGTGAAGGTTCGGACCGGAGGCGACGATCACCGTGTCGCCGCTTTGGTCGGTGCGGATCACGCGGGTGCCCATGTCGGTAAGTTCGGCCAGTACGCCGGGATTCGGGTGGCCGAAGGTGTTGTGGGCGCCGACGCTCACCAGTGCGAGACGAGGCCGCACAGCAGCGAGGAATTCCCTTGTGGTGGTGCGGGATCCGTGGTGCGGGACCTTCAAAATATCGGCCTGGACGGCGGCACCGGAGCGCAGCAGCCGCTGTTGTGCCGGGGCCTCGATATCGCCGGTGAGCAGGATCCGGCCCGCGGGTGTGACGGCGGCGATGACGATCGAGCGGTCGTTGGCATCGTCGGTGCTGGGAGCGCCGGTCGGGTGGCGCTCGAGTGGGGCAGGTGCGAGTACTTCCAATTCGACAGTGCCGAAACGTAATACGTGTCCGGAGGTGAGCTCGAGCACCGGAATGTGTGCCTGTGCCACGATGCTGGCAACTTGATCCGGCCCGCTGATCTCCGTGCGCCGATCCCGTGCGGCAGGTGGTTCGCGGGTCGCCTTGCTCGAATCCAGCTCGGATCCGGGCACATTCGATATCGGAAGGCTTCCGACGTCGGTAGGTTTGGATGCGGTGCGTCCGGAAATCGCCGCTTCCGGGAGTTCGCCGGGGCCGACCGCCAGAGCATCGACCGTGCGACCTTGTACGGCGCCGGCGAGACCGTCGATATGGTCGGCGTGTGGATGGGTCAGGACGAGCAGCGCTATCCGATTGACGCGCAGGCGATCCAGACAACGGCGGATGGTGCGCGGATCAGGGCCGACATCGATGACCACCGCGGTGTGCTCACCGACGGACAATGCGAGTCCGTCGCCCTGCCCGACATCACAGACGGCCAGCACCCAGCCCCCAGGTGGCCAGCCCGGATGCCAGAACCGGAACGGAATCAGGACCGCGGCGACACCGAGCAGTACGGTGGCGGCCAAGCGCCGAAGCAGCGCGGATCGCAATGCCAGCAGCACGAGAACGACCGCCGCGCAGGCCATCAGCCCGCCGGTCGAGCCATCGGGTGCCGAAATCTCCGCACCTGGCACATTCGCCGCATGTTCGGCGACGAACAGCAACCACCACAGCGGCGGTTCGGCGCAGCGCAACACCAGTTCGGCCAGCGGTAGCCAGATTGCGGTGAGCGCGGCGCCGATCGCGCCGAGCACCGTGACGGGCGCGATCACCGGTTCGACAAGGATATTGGCGAGAATCGCGACCAGGCTGAGCCGTCCCGTGAGCGCGATCACGAGCGGTGTTGTCACCACGAAGGCGGCGGCCGATACCGCGACGATTTCGGCCGGGACCCGCCACCAGCCGCGAGCGCGCAACCAGTCCGCCCAACTCGGCGCCAACAGGATCAATCCGGCGGTCGCGAGTACCGACAGTCCGAATCCGGCTCGCACTGCCAATTCCGGCCACACTGCGAGCAGGCCGATGACGGCCGCACAGAGTGCGGGCAAAGCTTGCTTGCGGCGTCCGGTTAGCAACGCGAGCAAGGTGATCGCACCCATCGCGCCCGCCCGCAGCACACTGGGATCCGGACGCGCGATGACAATGAACATCACCAGTGCCGCCGCCGCGACCACGGCTGCAATGCGCGGGCCGAAGGTGAGCAGCCGCATCGCACCGAGCACCGCCGCGAGCAGAATTGTGAAATTCGCACCGCTGACCACGCAAAGGTGTTCCAGCCCAGCGATTTCGAAGTTCTCGCGGACCTCGTCGGACAGCGCGGAGGTATCCCCGACGACCAGCGCGGGCAGCAATCCGGACTGACGTTCGGGCAATACCCGCGCCGCCGACGCGAGGTCGGCGCGTACGGCTGCGGCCACCCGCTGCCACCACGGCAGCGCGCCGACCGCGACCGGCGGCCCCTGGGCTCGCAGGGTGGCGACGGTGAGATCGCGGTGCCACGGCGGTTCCGGTCCGGCGCGGAACTCCACCGCCCGACCGGGCAGCAGCTCGCCCCACTCCGCACCCGAGGCGAGGATCACCACTGCACCACCGGCCCGTACCGTCGACTCGCCTTGCCGGTACTCCCGCAGTCGCGCCCGGACCGTCCACTGCCGCTCACCACCGAATGCACTGGACCGCACCGGTTTCGGATCATCGGTCGGTACGGCGACAACCCGCACCGAGGCCGCGGTGTGCCGCAATGGATGCGTCGCCACCCGGTGCGCACGCCATGCCCCCGCCGCCGCGAACCCGGCACCGAGCAGCATCGCGGCAAGTGCAGCAATGGCGACGACCCGCCACCGCTCACTGGGATGTGCCAGGGCGCGCAAGAGCACCACCCAGAGCCCGATCGCCAGCAATACCAGTGCCGACGCCAGTACCAGACCTGCCATCCACCCTGCGGTCAGCGCGACAACCGTTGCTCCCCAACAACACAACGCCGCGGGCAGCAACCGCGCGTCGAGCGCCGGTACCGCCTCCTCCGTCGCGGAATCGACTTGCGTACCCGACCGCCGATCACCCTGCGCCATCGCCCGCCGACCGGCATCCCGCCCAGCCGGTCGGTCGCTGCGACTGCGTTGATTCGATACACCTCTGGGGGCCGTCATATCGTCACCAGACCGCGGAGGCGGGCGAGCCGGGCCGGGCCGATGCCATCGACATCACCGAGCTGGGCGATATCGGTGAATCGTCCATTTGCGTTGCGCCAGGCAATGATTGCGTGAGCGGTGACGGGGCCGATGCCGGGCAGGGCATCGAGTTCGGCTTCGGTCGCGGTATTGAGATCGACTTTGGTCGATACGCGTGGTGCGGCGGAATTCGATGCCGAACCGCTCGGCGCTCGTCCACCCGCGCCGATCGTCGCGCTGCCGGGCTGCGACGGGGCCGCATTCGGTCCCCCCGGACCGACGAGGACCTGGTCACCGTCCTGGAGGCGCTGGGCCAGGTTGAGGCCGTTCAGGTCGGCGCCGTCCTTCGCACCGCCCGCGGCGGTGAGTGCATCGGCGACTCGCGAACCCGCGGGTAAGCGCACCAGACCGCCCCGGTGTACGAGGCCGACCACACTGACGACCAATTCCGCTGCGGGAGTGGCGGTTACCGATGCAGCGGGCGATACGGCGCCAGGCGCGGCTGCCATACTGGGGCCCGACAGTCCTGCAGATGCCGTGGCGGTGCTGGTTCGCGCCGCGGACAGTGGTGGCACTGCCTGCGCCACCGGACGCTCACGCAACACGACAACCGACGCGATGACCACCGCCGCCAGCCCGACCATGGCCAGTGTCACCAGTCCCCGCCATCCCGGGTCCAGTCGCGTTCCGCGAAATCGTTCCGGCACAAGGCGATCGCGCCACGCGGAGCGACCCTTCGGTTCATCCAGCCAGCCGGGGGTACGCACCTCGTCGACCCCGTCTACCCAGTCGTCCTCATCGACCACATCCCCGTCGTCCCCGGTCCGGGCATCTTCGGGGTCATACGAGGGCAACTTTTCGTCATCCCACCGCCCAGCCTTCGCCGAGCGCACTGAACCCACCGTCGGTTTCGCACAACGATTTTCAGCTCCGAACCGCTGTCCGGATCCGGGCGGCTCGGCACACTCGGCGCCCCCGGAATCGACCGCACCCCCGCCCCCGATCGTTCGGCTGGCGCCGACTCGCTCGGTCAACCCGCTCAGTCGCCGCCGAATCCGCTCGCGCTCATGTTGTCGTGACATGGCGGCGACGCTAGTCCCGGATCAGCACCGGGAATCAGCACTGAACAGGCGAAATAAAAAGTCTGTTGATAACTCCCGACCTGTGGACAACTCGGCTGCCGAGACACGGATTTCCGATCGGCAACAAGCGAGGCGTCATCACTTCCGCATCGGCCGGATCGAGCAGCAGTCCGCGGCGCTACGCGCATCGGCCGGTACCGGCGCGCAACATCATTCCTCAGACGAGATGGCGGACGTCCCCCAGGCTGACGACCTGACGGTTGCGAAAGTAGTCATCCTCCCGAAGTTCCGTGATACTCCCGGCGGCGGCATGAAACCGTGCGTAGCCGAGTGATTCGATCGGCAGCCCGGTCGCGCCGTAGGAGCCGGGCGCGGAATGTGACATTTCAGGAGGACGTGTGGGGCCGCGGAGCTTCTCGCGAGATGGACGCTGTCAGCTGGGCGCCTTGCACAGCCGGGATCAGTGCGGCTCGGCACTGTCGGCAAGACCGATGACGTCGCGGTCACGTCCCTCTAATCGAATGACGCTGTGACTTCGTTCGGCGATTTGTCGGGGCGCAGCCCGCGCCAAGAGGGGTGGCGGAGGCGGCCCTCGCCGGTCCATTCGGTGAAAGTCACTTCGCCGACGAGTTCCGGGGTGACCCAGATCGCGTCCTTGATGTCGGTTGCGACTGTGGGGGTATTGCGTTGTAGCAGTTGGAGTTTCGACTGCAGGCCGGTAAGGGTTGCTTGGGTGAAGCCGGTGCCGACATTGCCGATGTAGACGAGATTTCCGGTGTTGTCGTTGACCGCCATCAGGAGTGAGCCGATGCTGCCTGCGCGCCTGCCGGTTCCGGGGCGCCACCCGACGATGACGACCTCCTGGTCGCGGACGTTCTTGACCTTGGTCCACAGCGGGCTGCGCCGACCGGGGAGGTAGGGGCTGTCTCGGCGCTTGCACAGAATGCCTTCGAGCCCGAGGCGTTTCGATTCGGCGAGGATGTCGGCGCCGATGCCGTCCAAGCGCGGCGGCACCTGCCAGTGTGGGCCGCGCAGGCCGAGTTGTTCGAGTAGCTGGCGGCGCTGCTGGTAGGGCAGATCGATCAGCGAGCGGGCGCCGATGTGGAGCAGGTCGAAGATCAGATAGGTCGCGGGGATCGTGCGCCGCAATGCGCTGATGGTGGCCGGATTGCGCTGATGCATCCGTGGCTGCAGCGCCTCGAAGGAGGTCCGGCCGTCGGCGGTGAAGGTGACGATCTCGCCGTCGACGACGAATCTCGGACTTCCCGGTGCGAGGTCCACGAGTTCGGGCCAGGCTGCGGTGATGTCCTTATCGTTGCGCGAGACCAAACGCAGGTTGTCGTCGATATAGCCGATGGCGCGGATGCCATCGAACTTGACCTCATAGGCCCATCGGTCATCGTCGCCGGGGAGGGCGCCTGCCATTGCCAGCATCGCCGCGTAATGCGGCAGCCGGGTCACACCTGCCTCGTCGCCATCGCCGGTCCCCTCGCGAACTGGAACGCTGCTGACAGTTAGCCAGATAATACCGACTGGTCTGACCGAATCGGCGCCGCGGGGATCGGCTCACCCTGGACGACCGCACCATCGCCGGACTGGCCTCGGTAAGCGACCACAGCGTAGCCATCGGACATGCGCACAGCCAGGCCAGTGAGGTGCTGCTGGGCTTCGCGTACCGCCGGCGCCCCGAGGTGGCCGTCGCGGCCGGGTCCGGCCTATGGAGCGGAGATTCCGCTCCGGATGAGGTGGTCCGGCCGATATCCGGGCCGTCTCAACCGGAGCGGAATGCTGGGCACACCCCGAGTCCTGGTGCGGTGTCGCGGAACTCGGGGTGCGACGGTGCCCGGGTTGTTGAGTGTCGGCGCATGGCATCTACCCCCGTTTCTTTGCTGCAGCCGGATGCGGCGGACTAGCTGAAGAGCCTGGTGACGAAGGCGGTCATATTGTCGCGGACCCGCTCGATCTTCGTCTCCTCGGTAATAAGATCCTCCCGGTACCGGTTGCCGAGTGCGGGCGTTCGCTTACCGCGCGCGTAGAGCGAGCAGGCAAGATCGGTGCACATATAGGTACCGATCGAATTGCCTCGACGCCCGGATTCGCCCGCCTTGTGCGCGGTCATCAGCGAGACGCCATGGCCGGTATGCGTGGTCAGGCAGATCGCGCACATCTGGGTCCGGCCGGATCCGCCCGTCTCGTAACGCAGCGCGACCCCGATGAGGCGATCGTCGAGCGGCACAACGAGATAGCCGCGGCCGGGCAGCGACGGATCACTCCAGCCGAGGAAGTCCAGGTCATCCCATGGCTGCGTATCCAAATCCCTGGGCATGGGCAACTTCTTGGCGGTCGTCTTGGAACAGTTGATGAACGACGACCTGATGTCGCGTTCGGTGACGGCTTTCATATGGCATCGACTCCTTCGGTTGATCGGTGGACAAACCGAAGCGACGCTACAGCCGGTCGTTAGCTCGAACAACGGATTTTCCGGCAACCGCCACCGCGTCGCCGAGCTCACACCCGGCGCATCACCGAGACCACCTTCCCCAGCACCACGGCCTCATCACCGTCGATGACGTCATAGGCCGGATTGCGCGGCTCCAGGTAGACGTGCCCATTGCGTCGGCGGTACACCTTGACCGTCGCCTCACCATCGATCATCGCGGCGACGATGTCACCCGAATGCGCCTCGTGCTGTTTTCGGATCACCACCAGATCGCCGTCACAGATCGCCGCGTCGATCATCGAATCGCCGCGCACGCGCAGGCCGAAAACCGTTCCGCGCCCGACGAGTTCGCGCGGCAATGTCATCGAATCGTCGGTGTGCTCCTCGGCGAGGATGGGCGTGCCCGCCGCGATATCGCCGACGACCGGCACCGTCACCGAATCCTCGCTCCGCTCCCGCGGCGCCGACGCCTGCAGGAACATGCGCACGTCGATCGGCCGCGACATGGTCTCGCTGCGTCGCAGGAATCCCCTGTCCTCCAAGGACTTCAGATGTTTGGAGACCGACGACGAGGAGCGCAGCCCGACGGCGTCGCCGATTTCCCGGGTGTTCGGCGCGTACCCATAGCGCAGCACCCAGTCCCGAATCGTGGCGAGTATCCGCTGCTGGCGCGGCGGCAGCGTCGAGGTGTCGAGGTGCTCGAAGGCATCGAGGTCGTCGTATCCGGTCACCCGGGGAATCGTAGAGGTAGGCACGGACACTTCGTTCACGCACACCGTCCGGTACCTGCGTGTTCTTCGGTCTTGTCACACCATGCCCTTGTGCGCCGTCATACCTACGAAGACCTATCGACGGGGCCGCGCACATCGGCCCACCGAGCTTGGAGGAACCATGACGACCATCCTGTTGACCGGCGGCACCGGCACACTGGGCCGCCACGTCACCCCGCTGCTGGTCGATGCCGGTTTCAAGATTCGGATGCTCAGCCGCAATGCCCACGAATCGACCGACGGCATCGAATACGTGACCGGTGATCTGGTGCAGGGCACGGGCGTCGAGGCGGCGGTCGACGGTGCGGAGGTCATCCTGCACCTGGCGGGCGGCCCCAAGGACGATGACGTGGCGACCCAGCACCTGGTCGACGCCGCGGCAAAGGCCGGGGTGCGACACCTCGTCTACATCGGCGTGATCGGTGCCGATAAGCTGCCGATCGGCTACTTCAAGGCCAAATTCGCCGCCGAACAGGCCATTGTCGGATCGGGTGTGCCGTTCACCATTCTGCGTGCGGCCCAGTTCCACGACCTCGCGCTGAAGACCGCGCGGGCCATGGCAAAGAGCCCGATCGTCCCGGCCCCCGGTGGTATCGATTGGCAGCCGGTCGACTCGCGGGAGGTCGCGGCCCGGCTCGTGGAGCTGACGCGCGGCGCACCGGCGGGGCGGGTGCCCGATCTGGTCGGGCCGACGGTGTACTCGATGGCCGAGCTGATCCGGGGCTATCTGCAGGCCGAGGGCAAGCGCCGGATATTCCTGCCGGTTCGAGTACCCGGCAAGGTCGGACGCGCGTACCGCGCCAAGGCGAATCTGACCATCGACGGTGCGGCGGTCGGCAAGCTCACCTGGGAGAACTTCCTCGCGGAGCAGGTCGGCTAGCTGATCTCGGTCACGCCGACACCCTTGTGCACAGAAGAATCCGCGAGCCGACGCCACCACGGATCTGCTACGGTGGCGACCATGAAGCGCGCTGCTGTGACGACGACGCCGGAGACTGTCCCGGCGCGCTGATTGTTGTCTTGATCGAAGCCCCGGGGCGAGTGCCCCGGGGCTTCGTCTTGTGGTCACTCGCCCGCTGTCCGCGAGGAGACCCATGTACGACCATCGCAAACTCGGCCGCGAACTCGGCCTGTTCGATACCGACCCACTGATCGGGTCCGGGCTGCCGTATTGGCTGCCCGACGGCGCAACCGTGCGCCACACCCTGGAGGAGTACATCCGCGGCGCGGAACGTCGGGCCGGATACCGGCACGTGTACTCACCGCTGCTCGGCAAGCGGGAGCTCTACGAAATATCCGGGCACTGGTCGCATTACCGCGATGACATGTTCCCACCCATGGAGCTGGGCGGCGAGCAGGTGGTGCTGCGGCCGAGCCTGTGCCCGCATCACGCGGTGATGTTCCGCGCCCGCTCGCACAGCTACCGCGAATTGCCTTTGCGCATGGCCGAATTGGGTGGCATGTATCGCTCCGAGCTCTCCGGTGTGCTCGGCGGACTCACCAGGGTTCGTGCGATCCAGCTCAATGACGCGCACATTTTCTGCACCGTGGACCAGGTCGCCGACGAGGTCGCGGGCGCACTGGAGCTGATCCGGCGGGCCCATGCGGCGCTGGGCATCATCCCCACCCGCTACCGGCTCTCATTGCCCGGCACTGGCGGGAAATACGTTGCGGCTCCCGAACTTTGGCAGCGTTCCTGCGCCATGCTCACCGACGTCCTCGAGCGCTCCGGTCTGCCCTACGAACCGGCCGAGGATGAGGCCGCGTTCTACGGTCCCAAGATCGATATCCAGTTCACCGACAGTGCCGGTCGCGAATTCACCCTGTCCACCGTGCAGGTCGACTTCCACCAACCGGAGCAGTTCGACCTGCACTACATCGGTGCCGACGGTGCCAAACATCGCCCGGTCATGGTGCACCGCAGCATTATCGGCAGCGTCGAGCGGGCCGTCGCGCACCTGATCGAGGAGCACGGCGGTGCGTTCCCGGCCTGGCTGGCCCCGACCCAACTGGTGCTGCTGCCGGTCTCGGCGGCCGAGGTTCCGCACGCCGAGGCACTGGCCCGACGCTGTCTCGAGCTGGGGCTGCGCGCCGAGATCGCCGATCACGAACTCGGCAGTCTCGGCGCGCGCATCCGCCAGGCCCGTTTGGTCCCGTATCAGGTTGTCATCGGTCCGAAGGAGGTCGCCAATGACCGTATCGCGGTGCGGCTTCGGGACGGGCGTCGCCTCGAACCGCTGCCGATCGACGAATTCCTCTCCCCCGTAGCCGAACTCATCGCCGGACACAGCACCATCCTGTGGCCGAGTCCGGAGTGAGGCCAGCCGGATCGCGTCCATCTGGCCGAGTTCCGGACCGCGCCTGGCCGATCCGCGTCGTCAGTGCTCGATGACGAAGTGGATCGCCAGGCGATCACAGAGTTCGCCGAGCGCGCTCGCATCGATGTGTGGTGCGTCCGGCCACACATCGGCATTGGTCCACGGCCACGACTCCGGGGTGCCGGGCGGGCGGGCGAAGACGTGCTGATGGAAGTGCGCGACGCTGCGCCCGGTAATCGCGGAGAATACGAATTCCGGTGCCAGCTCGACATTCAACGCGTGCGCGGCGCGGCGGGCGGCCCAGCCCACCGCCCGTGCCTCGGCATCGGTCAGGGTCGATAATGTCGGCGCGTGTCGCCGCGTCTCCACGAAGAGATAGCCGGGTACCGGCGTATCTTCAGTGAGCGGTCGGTGTGTCACCAGTACCAGGTCATCT
>NZ_JBEXLC010000194.1:0-14520 GCF_040609795.1 Nocardia sp. NPDC004604 | reverse complement strand
CGATCCAAACCTCCTACCGCGCCAGCCAAATGGTCCGAATCATCGGCCTCACCAGCCTCGCGGCCGGCGCCGTCGGCACCATCGACGCCTTCCACACACTCCCCACCATCGACCTCGACAAAGCCATCGCCGGCCTCGCCGCCATCATCGGCATGACCTCGATAATCGATGATCCGGACTCGGACGACATCAACGGGCACAATACCGCTGGTGGCGCGTTTACCACGAACTCATACACATCGAAGGTGAATAAGATCGCGAGCGAGTACGGGGTTTCACCGAAGGAAGTGAGGGATGCCATCCATAAGATCAAAGCACAAGGCGCTTGGCGCGGCGACGGGAACAATCGAAACCCTGACGTAATCGTCGATCTCGATACTGGTGAGGTCCACGTACAAAAACCAGACGGCAGCCCTTCCGAAGACAGCATCGGAAATATTCATGATGCACTGGAACACTGACGGGAGGCGAAGGAATGCAGCGAGAAATCATAGAACACGAGGATAGATGGATCATACTGCCGCTAAGGGGAAGTCGTATCGTCGCTAGCGAATGGCACCCGAGCCAAGTCGATCTAATTATCGACACAGGCTTCAAAGTAGTCATCGGATATGACGCCGAATTATCCTTGCGGACCAGCAAGGAGGACTCGCCCGACCGTCACGAATTACCCCATTGGTCGAGGGGGGAGGCAGAAAGAATTCTAAAATCCGAAATACTGTCACCAGTGTTCTTCAAATCCGGCGGCGCCAGGATTGCCCTCCGAAATGGATGGCTCTTGCTTCTCGCTGATCGACCAGCGACATCACCGGCGGCAGTTTACTCCGAATCCTCTCTGCTGTGGACCCGCGATGGACTGTCGCGCCAAGCGGAGTATCCGGTGCTCAGAATAGATCCGTGGACGGGACGAATGGTCACCACACCGGAATGGCCGCCCCGCCCATCCAACCTGGCCATCAACTACGAATCCGACGATATCAACGACTGACCGGTCGGGCAAAAGGAAATCAAAGGTAAGATCGTTGAACTGCTCGACAAGCTGCGACAAGCCATTGATTGACTCAAAGCGCCCGCCTCCCGTAGGTCAGCGAAGACACGAACCAGAAACTGCCCATCCTCGTATACATTGACTGTAAGCATCGATGGGTGGCTGGCGAGTTAGGTTTCGAAGGGGGCAATGGCGCGGGCGCGCAGACCGCCGCGAAATCAGAACCAGGGAAAGCGTGAACGACGATATTTCGAACCAACCCTCGAGCAGATAGACGGCGTCGCCTGGCCGGACCCACGGGACTGCCCCGAGTTCGGGACTGGCGGGGTGTGATGGTTCAGGCCGCCAGCGCGGCCTGATTGAGGGTTTCATACGGGGTCAGGCGGCCGAGGCCGCGTTGCCGGCGGCGTCGGGCCACTCGGACCGGACACGTTCTGTTCCGGCTGTCGAGCTCGCGCGGCAGGCGCGCAATCATCGAGGTAAAGACCGCCCTGGAGGCGAGGAAGCCGAGCAGTACCGAAACGAGCACCAGCCGCGCGCCGGGCAGCTCCGACAGGTGCAGGTTGATCAGCACCCGCGCACTGAGCGTGCTCGACGCCAGCCCGGACAGACCGATCGAGACCACGAAGGCCAGGCCGAGTCCGATCAGCGCGCCGAGGTCGGAGAGCTTGACAAAGAACCAATTGCCTTCCGGACTCTGCTGTTCCATTATCGGCGAGCCACACTGGTTCCGATGTGCCGCTGATCCGACCATCCGACCCCGATCGGCGTCTGCGGGACTCGTCGGAATAACCGGCACGGCACCACGGTTAACTTGGTTGCCATATCCACCAAATGCAAGCCGAGGAGAGGCCGTGCAGTTCGGAATCTTCACCATCGGTGACGTCACCACCGACCCGACCACCGGTCGGACGCCCAGCGAGGCCGAGCGGATCAAGTCGATAATCGCGATCGGCGAAAAGGCCGAAGAGGTCGGCTTGGATGTGTTCGCCACCGGTGAGCACCACAATCCGCCGTTCGTGCCGTCGTCGCCGACCACCATGCTCGGCTACCTGGCCGCCCGCACCGAGCGGTTGATCCTGTCGACCGCAACGACGCTGATCACCACCAACGACCCGGTCAAGATCGCCGAAGACTTCGCCATGCTGCAGCATCTGGCCGATGGGCGGGTCGATCTGATGCTCGGCCGCGGCAACACCGGACCGGTGTACCCGTGGTTCGGCAAAGACATCCGCGACGGTATCGCGCTGGCGATCGAGAACTACCATCTGCTGCGACGGCTGTGGCGAGAACCGCGAGTCGATTGGGAGGGCAAGTTCCGCACCCCGCTGCGCGGCTACACCTCCACGCCCGCGCCACTGGACGGGACCCCGCCGTTCGTCTGGCACGGTTCGATCCGCTCCCCGGAGATCGCCGAGCAGGCGGCCTATTACGGCGACGGGTTCTTCCACAACAACATCTTCTGGAACAAGGAGCACACCGAGCAGATGGTGCGTCTGTACCGGCAGCGCTTCGAGCACTACGGGCACGGCGACGCCGACCAGGCCTTCGTCGGGTTGGGCGGGCAGGTTTTCATGGCCGAGACGGAAGCGGCGGCGAAGAAGTTCTTCCGCCCCTACTTCGACAACGCCCCGGTGTACGGTCACGGGCCCTCGCTGGAGGACTTCAGTGAGCTGACTCCCCTGACCGTGGGAACACCCGAGCAGGTTATCGAGCGCACGCTCGGTTTCGCCGATTACGTCGGCGACTATCAGCGCCAGCTGTTCCTGATCGACCATGCCGGGCTGCCGCTGGAGGTGGTGCTGGACCAGATCGAGATCCTGGGCCGCGAGGTTGTTCCGGTGCTGCGCACGGAATTCGAGTTGCGCCGCCCACAGCATGTGCCCAGCGATCCGCCCACCCACAGCAGCCTGGTCGCGGCGGGCCCCGATGCCTCATACCATCTGGTGGAGCCTGCTCGGGAGCGTATCGAATCGGAGTTGAGCCGTTGAGCCGCAAAATCGTGGTGCTCAGTGCCGGAGTATCACAACCATCGTCGACGCGGATGCTCGCCGATCAGCTCGCCGCCGCCGTCTCCGCAGCGGTCGGCGGGCGCGGCGAGAGCATCGAGCTCGAGGTGATCGAAATTCGAGAATTGGCCACCGATCTCGCCACCACAGTCATCACCGGCGGGCTGCCCACACCCGCCGTAGCCGCGGCCCGGGAGAAGGTCTCCGCTGCGGACGGCCTGATCGCGGTGACTCCGGTATTTGCCGCCAGCTACAGCGGTCTGTTCAAGATGTTCATCGATATCCTCGACACCGATGCCCTCAACGGCATGCCGATACTGATCGCAGCCACCGCCGGGACCGAACGGCACGCGCTGATACTCGATCACGCGATGCGCCCGCTGTTCACCTACCTGCGGGCGGTTGTCGTGCCGACCGGAGTCTTCGCCGCGACAGCAGATTTCGGATCGACCGGGCTGACCGAACGCATCCACCGTGCCGCGGCCGAACTCGCGACGCTGATCGTTGCCGAACCGCCTGCGGTAGCGGGCCTTCTACCGGACATACCGCCGCGCCACCGTACCTCCGGTAACTCCCTCGCCGCCGTGACACCGTTCAGCAAGCTGCTGGCTGGCCACTCCGGCGACGGCCGCACCTGATTCTCATCGTCAGGACGCACGGCCCGTGCAGCGGCGCCTCGAGGCCGTCGAGCACACACGGCAGCCCGAAGTCGTAGGCCGGCCATCGCGCGAGCAAACATTCGGGGCGGTCGGGTGGCCTCGGAGGAAGTGCAGGCGTTCAGCACCGTCACGGCCCGCGCCGCCAGTCCAGTGCACAAGATGCTGTGCAGTCGCGTCACCGATCTCGTCCGCGCGTTGCACGGCATCCAATAGTTCGTCCTGGCGGGCGGCGTCTTTGACGCGGCGGACAATCAGCCGAGCGGTGATGCGATCTGGTTTGGAAGCGAAAGCGGTATAAGGGATTTCGGCGACCTCGGCGCCGGAGATCCACTCCCCGGTGTCGGGATCTCGCACCGCGCCCGGGTATTTCACCGGCGTCCACGCATCAGCGCCGATCGCCGCGATCGCCCGGGCCACGGCACGGTTCTTCGTCAGCACCAGCGAGAACCGGACACCGGCGCGGCGGCACGCACCGACGACCGAGCTGGTGCCGTAGGCCGAATCGCCATGGACCAGGATCTCACTGGTGACTCCGGCCGCCCGCGCGGTGGCGACGGTTTGAGCGACCATCGGTCCTGCGTCTCTGCCCGAGCCGGTCTTCCCGGCCCGCAAGCGCATCCCGGCGATCACCGGTGCCGCGAGATCGGTGCTGATCGTGGTCGCCAGTGGTGAAAGTCCTTTGCGGAGAATGCGTTTGCCCGCGATCTTGCTGTGTCCGTAGGAGGCACCTTGCTTGGCATACCCGTAGACCGGGCGCAGCAGCGAGTCGATATCGATGAACGCCTGCACTCCAGCACCCGGCAGCAGCTCCACCCGCCGACACAGCTGGGCCAAATGCTCGCGCAGCACCGCTTCGAGCTGGCGGGCGGGCCGAAGGTGAACTTCCGCAACAACATTCCGATCATCGATGGCGCATACACGCGATCGAACAATGCCCTCATCCCGCTGCTGCGCGGCACGTCGACATCGTCGATGCTGTCCGCGCCCGAACACATCCCCGCGATCAACGTGGCCAGCTTCGGCGCCGGATTCGCCGCCTCCGACTTGATCCGCGGGCCGCTGATCACCACCGTCTCCGCCAGCGCATCAACCAGTCCTGTTTGCTCGGCCAACCGCATAACCGGCACCAACCCGGCCAGCGACACGAGATTCTCATCATCGAACACCGCAGGCTCCGCGGCGAACCTTTGCGAAACTTGCACCCGAAGTGTCCTTCTGAACCGGACCGTTCATTGCATAAACAACAGTGATCATCCCAGCTCAGAAGGCGCTTTTCAGCTGCGATACCCTGACAGGCATTAACCCGTCAATAGACTCGAGCTAAGCTAGCGCGCAGATGTGCTGCTACACCAGGCCATTCAGCATCGAGCACCGAATAGATGACGGTGTCGCGCAGGGTGCCGTCGGGGCGGGTCCGATGCTGGCGCAGGACGCCCTCGTGCCGAACTCCGAGCCGTTCGATGGCATGCTGAGCGCGCAAGTTTCGGCTGTCGTTCTGCCAGACCACGCGTACCGCGCCGAGTACGTCGAAGGCGTGTTCCAGCAGCATGAGCTTCGCCTCGCTGTTCAAGCCCGTGCGCTGCCACGCGGTGCCGATCCAGGTGTAGCCGATGGCCAACGATCGGTGCGCCGGATCGATGTCGTAATACGAGGTGGTGCCGGCGACCTCCCCAGTCCGAGCGTCGATTTGAGCAAAGGCAGTGACATCGTCCCTGCTCAGACGTGAGGTGACCCATGTGCGCATATCCTCGCTCGTGCTGGGCTGAGGCACCAATAGCCAAGTCCAGATGTCCGGGTTACGGGTGGCCGCAAACAGTCCATCAGCGTGATCGACAGTCAGCGGCTCGAGCCTGACATGTTTGCCCGCGAGGGTAGGGGCGGTATACCAGGTGCTGCTCATCCTCCAAGTATGATGCAACGTCTTGGAGGATTGACACGATAACGACCGGGGCGGTGGGTTGATCCAGGGTTGGCTGGCCCGACATTGATCCCCGAACCGATCGCGATCCTATTGGCCAACATGCTGGTCAAACCTGTCTGGTCGGCCAGCGTAATCATCGGGACCAGCCCAGCGACCGATACGAGGTCGTCATCGTCGAACCGCGCCAAGTCCCCTGCGGAGGTGTGGAACAATCGCACTGAAAGTGTCTTTCCGATCTGCTGTTGATTGTTGCGTGAAGAACATCAATCATCGCAGCTCGGAAGACACTTTTCCTATTTCAGCACACCCCGTTCCACCGATCATGTCCACGGATCGAGGCTAAATCGTCGTTGTCGAAGGTGGTTTCGGCCTTCGACAACGCTCAGCAATCCACGTCACAGATCATCGTCAGTTAGGAATTCATGCGAAGTAATCTGACCCCCGGTATGCGTCTGCTCTCTGTACTCGGGCTGGCGGCAATCCTGCTCCTGCCCGCCGGGTGCGGTCTGTCGTCGTCCGACGAAAAGGTCATCGTCGAACAAGAGAGTCCAGCTCTGGCGGAAGCATTCGAACGTGTTCGGAACTCTCGGGGCACAGCTCGACTCGGGGACCTCATTACCGAATCCGGGATTCCGGTGGGTTCGTGGGACCGAATGTACAGCTTTTCGTCCGCCACAAAGGACAGCCTCAACGATAGTCTCGGGACGAAGGGATTGGACTGGTGGGGTCTCCCTTTTATGTCCGACTCTCTCATACAAGTATTCGTCAAAAATGGCAAAGTCGTGTACGCATACAGTGACCGCAGCCCACGGTACGCGGCTTATAGGGGCGCAACACCAGAGTCTGAGGTGAAAGCCGTGGAGCGAACAGCAGTGGGAACAACGGAAAGCGACACCTATTGGAGCATCCAAATCGAAGAGTTCCCAAAATAGGATAGACGCAACGCAGGCGGGCCGCGTCGCACGCCCTGGAGCGAACCCGACACTGATTGTGACCACGCGGACCGGACACGTTCTGTTCCGGCTGTCGAGCTTGGTGGATCTCAGCGTCCGAAATCCCTGTGCCAGCTGTGAATTGGCTTGATCAGAGCTGATCGACTTCGGAACTGGAACCCGAGAGGTGGGGCAGGTCAGGTTGTCAACTATCCGTGCAGCCTTACTATTCCAACATTGGCCTGCCATGTTGACATTCTTGTTGAGGTCGGCCACTTCGGTGGACACACGCACCTCCACCAACCGCTCCTCGCTTTGACAGCCACTCCGTGTCAGCGGCGGCGGCGAAGTCCCGAAAACAGTAGCGCCGCAAGAGCACCCGCGCCGAAGTAGGCCGCGCCGATGCCCATCGAGATGTCGGCGGCGCTCATGCGGGGCTTGATCACGGCGGCTGCAGGTGGGGGGATTTCAGCTTCGGGCTCGTTCTCCGATGCCGTTGCGGCCCAGGCGGTTGCGAACAGGAGGATTCGGTAGGTGATGTAGGTGAATACCATCAGGCCGATGATCGAGCCGAATGTTGCACCGGCGGGGCTGGTCAGGACCGTCTGCAGGTAGAACGACGCGACGTATTTGAAGATCTCGAAAACCACCGCGGCCAGTGCCGCCGCCCGTGCGGCGCTGCGGAGAGTGACCGGCTCCCTGGGCAGACGCGCGATCATCCAGGCGAGTACCGCCCAGGAGGCGAGGAAGCCGAGCAGCATCGAGATGAGCACCAGCATCAGCCGTGCCCCCGGCAGATCCTCCAGGTGGATCGTGATCAGCACGCGCGCACCGAGGGTGCTCGACGCCAGCGCGGACAGGCTGATGGAGACGATGAAGGCCAGCCCGAGACTGATAAGCGCACCGAGGTCGGAGATCTTGTTGAACAACCAATTGTGTTCGGGGCTCTTCTGCTCCCACTGTTCGGTCAGTGCCGCCCGCAGATTCGCCATCCAGCCGAGCCCGGTGTAGACACCGACCAGCAGACCCAGTGTGCCCACGGTGCCGCGCGAGTGCACCGCCTTTTCGATCAGATCGTTGATCTGCGTGCCGAGCGATCCCGGAATGTTCTCCACGATCTTGTTCTGCAGATCGGTGAACGTGTCCGGATGACCGGACAGCACGAATCCGGCGACCGCGAAGGCGACCATCAACAGCGGAAACAGCGATAGCACTGTGAAATACGTGATCCCAGCCGCGTAATAGTCTCCGCGTTGCCGCTGATACCGCTCGCCTGCCCGAACCAGATGATCGAGCCACGGCCGCGACTGGATCCGTTGTTCTACCGACGCCTTGACATTGTCGATCACCTGCACCTGTCACGCCCCTTCAACAGAGACCACGGTGTTGATCCGCAAGCGGTCGATACCGGTATTCCCGGGCTAGCGAGCCAAAAACCCCACCCGGTCGTAAACCTGCGCCAGCGTGTTGCCGGCGATCTCGCGCGCCCGCTCGGCACCGGCGATGAGAATGCGGTCGAGTTCACCCTGATCCGCCAGGTACTCTTGCACCTTTGCCTGCAGCGGCGTGACAAATTCCACCAGCGCGTCGGCGACATCGGACTTCAGATCGCCGTAACCCTTACCCGCATAATCGCGTTCGAGCGTGACGATCGGGGTGCCGCTGAGCGAACCGAGGATCACCAGCAGATTGCTGACACCGGGCTTGGTTTCCGGATCATAGCGGATCTCGCGCTCGGTATCGGTGACCGCGGAACGGATCTTCTTGGCGGTGATCTTCGGATCGTCGAGCAGGTTGATCAGACCGGCGTCGGTGGAGGCCGACTTGCTCATCTTCGAGGTCGGATCCTGCAGGTCGTAGATCTTCGCGGTGCCCTTGACGATATGCGCCTCCGGCACCACGAACGTCTTCTTGAACCGAGTGTTGAAGCGCTGGGCCAGATTTCGGGTCAGCTCCAGATGCTGGCGCTGATCCTCGCCGACCGGCACCTGATGCGCGCGGTAGAGCAGGATGTCCGCGGCCATCAGCACCGGATAGGTGAACAGTCCGACGCTGGCGTTCTCCGCGCCCTGTTTGACCGACTTGTCCTTGAACTGGGTCATCCGGCTGGCCTCGCCGAATCCGGTGATACAGCTGAGCACCCAGGTCAGCTCGGCATGCTCGGGAACCTGGCTCTGCACGAAGAGCGTGGAGCGCTTGGGGTCGATGCCGAGCGCGAGCAGCTGCGCGGCCGCCGCCTTGGTTCGGGCGCGCAGTTCCTTCGGATCCTGCGCCACGGTAATCGCGTGCATATCCGGGATGAAGTAGAGCGCGTCGTAGTCGTCCTGCATGGTCACCCAGTACTGCAGCGCCCCAAGGTAGTTGCCGAGATGGAAAGATGCGCTGGTGGGCTGGATCCCGGACAGCACCCGCTGTTTGCGATCAGCGGCCGGGGTCGTCTGAGCAGGACTGGACATATCCCGATCTTCGCATGCTGTGTCCGATCGGCGGCGTTCGCGGTCGGCTCCCGCCCGGTCATGCGGAATTTCGCGACGCCCAGTTGCGCGGGTCGACGCCCGGCATGCTCGGACGGCCGGTGCTGAGAAGTTCGTGTTCGCGCTTGGACAGCAATCGGTAGACGGGCGCACTCGGACCGGCCAGCGTGCCGCGCAATACCGGCGGAAGCAGCGGCGGGGCGATATGCGCGGTGCGCACACCCTGGGCCAGTGCGCGGAAGGCGAGCTGTTCAGGAAGTCCCCACCGCATCCCGTAAATATCGCGGATCCGCGGCGGCAGGCTGCCCTGCACCAGCAGGTAGAACGCGTCGACCACCTGGCGCAGCGGCCTGCGCTGCGGATAGGGCACGCGCTGACCGGCCAGATATGAGCCGACCAGCCGAGCCTCGTCGGTGAGGAACAGCTCGTCCGAGGCCAGGTAATCGTCGAAGGATGTGCGGAAAAGCCGGTAGCTGCCGGGCGCGGCCTCGCGCGGCATGCCGAACAGTTCGGCCCAGCGGACGTAGTCCTGGTACAGGCCCTCGCGTTCGCCATCGGTCAGCGGGCGGACCAGCAGATCGTGCATCATCTCGGCGGAGTCGAAGGTGAAGGCCATGGTCATGTACATCAGGTGCGGGTCGAGCGCGGAGTAGCCGGTGCCCGCCGGATGATGCGCACCCGCATCCTCGGGCAGCGCGCCGACGACCTTCGCATGCTTCTTGGAGGTGAAGGCCAGCGCCCGATCGGCCTCGTCCTTGGTGCCGAGGAAGACGGCCTCGAAGAGCTTGCCGGTCAACGCGAGTCGCGTGTAGGGGGTCGTCCGATGTTCGGTGCTCTCCGCTGTTCCGACATAGAGCAGCGGATGCACGGCGCCGACGACCAGGGCGCGCTGACCGTAGGTGAGACCCACCGCGCGCTTGCCCATGACCCGTCGGGCCATCGAATTGTCGGCGAAGTAGCCGGGTTCGGACATCGCTGCCTCCTCATCGAGCGCGGTCGTCGGGGCGCAGCGGGCATTGCGATCCGGACGGCCATCTTCCCGGCGCACGCCGGGGTACACAGCATCTGGCAATAGAATCTCCCAGAATTTAAGATCTGGCAATAGCGTCTGCCAGATTTGTGCTCGGATCGGATCCGGCTACCGCGTCGAACCGCGATCCGGTCAGCCACGACCGCACCCGTGCCAGAATCGCCGTATGGCAGCATCGCGCAGCGATTCGGTGGGACGTAGTGGTCGGGCGACCGGTGCGCCAGGCCATAGCGAATCCGCGAGCGATCGGCCGACAGGTAGGTCCGCAGCGCGCAGCGAATCCGCGAGGGATGGTGGCCGGGCGACTAATAGGTCAGGATCGCGCAGCGACTCCGCAGGAGGCAGCGGTCGGGCAACGGCCAGTTCGGCAGCACGTAGCGACTCCGTGAAGGATGGCGGTAAGGCGGCGGGCGGCCCAGCGAAGCGGACCTACGGTGGCGTCTCCGCCGACGAACGCCGGGCCCAGCGGCGCGCGGCCCTGCTGGATGCCGCGCTGGAGATCATCGGCACCCAGGGCATCGCCAAGCTCACCGTTTCCGGACTGTGCGCGCAGGCCGGACTCAACGAGCGGTACTACTACGAAAGCTTCGACAGCCGCGACGCGGTGCTGGCCGCGCTCATCGACAGAATCGCCGAGGAGATGGCCGCGACGATCGTCGGCGCTCTGCAGGCCGCCCCGGCAGACACCCGGTCCAAAGCACATGCGGCGATCTCGGCGGGCATTCATCTGCTCACCGACGATCCGCGCAAGGCGCATGTCGCGCTGATCGCTGGCATGGCGACCCCGGAGTTGCGCGCGCGCACGAACCAGACTGTGCGGGTATTCGCCCGACTCGTCGCGGCCGAGGGCATCGACTTCTACGGCATCACCGATCCGGAGCCGGATCCCACCATCGACTTTCGTGCCACCTACCTCGTCGGCGGATTGGTCCAAACCCTGACCGCCTGGCTACAGAACGACCTCCCGCTGACCCGCGACGAACTGATCGAGCACACCACCGATGTGTTCGTCCTCCTCGGCGAGGATCTGGCCCGCCGCCTCCTCTGAGTGAGCGCCGAATCGAATTGCCAGCTCGCCGAGAGCGGTCATTCGGCCCTACGGGCTCAGCCGGACGATCTGGGGATCGGCCGGTTCGCCTTGCAGGACAACGCGGAAGGCCAGGTCCTGGTTGGACCAATAGTCGGCGGCATCGCGCATTGTCTCGGCGAACCAGTCGCGCTCTTCCAGTTCGTCGGCGAGCAGTTCGGCCGAATCCCGGATCACGGCAACGTATCCGGTGGCGGAGCCGACGAAATCATCCAGGTCCCGCAGACATTCGTCGAAGGCGTCCTTATTTCCGCCGAAGTAGTACGGGAACTGGAAGGCGGCGGCGAATTCGTCGAAAACACCCGCGGTGGTACGCATCTTGCGACCGCGCAGTTCACGCACCGCGTAGCCGGAGGGGGCGTCGTAGCGCACGCCGCTGAATGTCGTCGCGTCTACCGGGAGAGCGCCGAGTACCGGCGTGGGTGCCGAGGGCACCGCGGTCGAGGACCGACCGGCCTCGGGGCGGGCAAGGAACTGCGATAACGAGACTGTCATCAGCGCATCCTCGTGAAGGTTTCGTAGTGGTCACCGGTGTACCAGGCGGAACCGTCGCTGCCGGTGACGATGCGTTCGGCGTCGCGAGAACGGTTGCGCTGCTTGGGGTTCACATCCCATTCCTGATAGGTGATGGGTTTACCTGCCGAATCCTTGGCAGGCAGCGTGCCCGCGCGGTTCATCCAGGTGTCGCCGCCCTTGGTGCCCGGCGCGTTGGCCGAATCCGGCCAGCGGCCCGCATCGATCTCGACCAGGGTCGCGTATGCGCGGTCCGGTACACCGGGAGCTCGGGTCGCGGCGGGCGCGGTGGTCGTGTCCGGTCCGCGCACCGGTACCACCACGCTGGTGCTGCGCGCGGTCGAGGCGACCGAGGCGACGGTCGGTTTGCTGCCCCCGCCCCCGCGCGACGCGAGCACCGCGATCACCAACGCCAGCACCGCAACGCCCAGCACGGCGAGCGAGCGAACTCGCTTGGACGTCGAATTCATCAGCACTCCACCGCATTCCCGAGCGTCACCGCGCCGTGTCGGGCGCGGGCATGAACTGTCTTCGACGTGCGGTTCATCGGCACCTCGCCGCTGTCCCCCGCACTGCCGTGCATCATTATCGACGCGAACCTCATCGGTACTGCACCGTGACCGGAGCGTGGTCGGACCAGCGCTCGGCGTAGGTCGCGGCACGCTCGACCACTGCCTGTTTGGCCCGGGTGGCCACCTCGCCGCGCGCCAAGTGGTAGTCGATGCGCCAGCCGGTGTCATTGTCGTAGGCGCGACCGCGATAGGACCACCAGCTGTACGGACCGGGGACCCCCGGGTGCAGACTACGCACCACATCCACATATCCGGCGGCGAGCATGTCATCGATCCAGGCCCGCTCGTCGGGCAGGAAGCCGGAGTTCTTCAGGTTGCCCTTCCAGTTCTTGATATCGAGCTCGGTATGCGCGACATTCCAGTCGCCGCAGATCACGAAATCGCTGGTCTGCGCCTTCATATGTGCGCCGATCTCGTTCAGGAACCGATACTTCTCATCCTGCATCGGCGTATCCGCCTCGCCGGTGTGCACATACACGCTGGCCACGGTCAGGTCATCGAATTCGGCCTCGACATAGCGCCCAGTCCCGGCGAATTCGGCGCTGGGCTGCCAGACACCGTCCTGCCAGCGCCCGATGCCGATGCGCACCGAGCGCGGTTCGCGACGAGACAGGATGCCGACCCCGGCCCGCCCCTTTGCCCCGGGCTCCGCATGTGTCAGATGCCAACCGGATTCCAGCGCCGCAGCGAGCGCGGCGCGCGTCTGCTCATCGGTTGCCCGGGTCTCCTGCAGACAAATGATGTCGGCCTCGGTGGCCGCCAGCCACTCGAGCATCCCCTTGCCCGTCTTACCCGTCGCTGCACGGACACCGTTCACATTGATCGTGGAGATGATTGTCGGCACCTCACGACCGTACAATGCTGGTCAGACGAACTCCCCCGGACATCGCCGTCCAGAGAGGGGTGATGACAAAGATGTCAGGCACCACCAACTCCTCCGCCCGTCGCGCGCCGATCAAGGCGCTGCATGTCGGATCCGGTGACCCGGTCCTGTTGCTGCACGGGTTCATGCTCTCGCCGCATTGCTGGGAACAGGTCGCGCTGCGGCTTTCCTCGCATTGCGAGGTCTTCGCCCCGGCCTTCGCCGGCCACTGGGGTGGCGAACCGATCGACGGCTGGTCCATCGATTTCCATTTCCTCGCCGACCGGATCGAGGATCAACTCGACGAACTCGGTTGGCGCACCTGCCATATCGCGGGCAATTCGCTCGGTGGCTGGGTCGGCTTCGAATTGGCCCGGCGCGGGCGAGCCCGCACGCTGACCGCTATCGCACCGGCGGGCGGTTGGCAGTCGCCATCGCTTGCGCAATGGCGCGCCGGCGCGAAGTTCCTGGCCATGGTACCGATCGTCGAAATCGGCAAGCGCCTTGGCGGATTCGCGATCGACAATCCGATCGCCCAACGCCTCGCGCTGCTCGCGTTGAGCAAGAACGTCGCGGCCGTCTCCCGACGTGACGTCGCCGCCATGATCACCGCGGCTCTGCACTGCGACGCCATGCTCCCGATGATCCTCGGCAGCACACGTGGCCCGGCACTCGACGACCTCTCGAACCTCGCCATCCCCGTCCGCCTCCTGATGGCCGAATACGACCGCATCGTCCCGAACCGCGTCTACGCGCGCCGCTTCCTCCAAGAACTCCCCGACTCCGCCGACCGCATCCTCGTCAACGGCGTCGGCCACGTCCCGATGCTGGAGGCCCCCGACCGCATAGCCACCCTGATAGCCGAACACATCTACGCCAGCCGCACCCATTTGCGCGCGGTCTGACCCGCCGAATATCCACAGGTCAGCGAGTTATCCACAATCGAAAGCGGCCCCTCGATTCGGTCCGCGCGGGCGTCTACTGTTGCGGGCATGGGGAGCCCACAGCGCGATCACGAGGTCCGGCAACTTCGCGACGATGTCGACGGCCTATACGACTTGACGAGCGGAACACACGCCACCGCAATGGCGACGAAACGCGCGGTTCGAGACGTCGACCTACGGCTCCGCTCGATGCAGGGGACCAATGGCCGACAGTTCGGTGTTGTTATCGCGACCCTCCGCCAACACGGCAAGTGTCTTGATCGGGTCGACGGACGGCTCGACCAGAACGATGGACGACTCGATCGGGTCGACATACGACTGGACAGAATCGACGGACGACTCGGCCAGGTGGACGAACGACTCGACCGCGTAGACGAACGACTCGGCCAGGTAGACAAACGACTCGGCCAGGTAGACAAACGACTCGGCGAGATGGACGAACGACTCGGCCAAGTAGACGAACGACTCAGCCAGGTAGACAAACGACTCGTCGAGATGGACAAACGACTCGGACAAGTAGACGAACGAC
>NZ_JBEXLC010000193.1:0-14678 GCF_040609795.1 Nocardia sp. NPDC004604 | reverse complement strand
ATCGTTTATTAATGCTTTAAAACGAATTGTAGGAAATAAGAAAATCATTTTGGCGGCGAATAAATTAGATCTTTTACCAAGACAAATTAACCAACTCCCAGCTACCGTCGAGAAACCGATAACCCATCCGCCTTCTCAGCCAACAACTCCACGAGAAGACCGACTGCGCTTGGGCCCCAGGAGTTTTGCCTGCAAGCCGATTGCCCCCGAACACAAAAGCACCCTTTGTCGGGATCCGCAGGCACAAACGGTGCGAATCCTGACAAAGGGTGCAGATTTCGACGGAGTGTTCGGGCCGGGCCACAATGCCCTCCCAAAGCTCAGGCGGGACGCGCCCACCCCGAGCGGCGAATCCCCTCCGCCGCATCACGATTGCGATCAATCCGCTCGTCGATCTCCGTCCCGTGCGCCCGGGCATAGGCGATCGCGATTTCGATCTTGCGCGCCTGCAGATCCGATAGCTGACTCAATACAGCGATCCGGCGTTCCACCGGTCCGTCGAGTTCCTGTAGGCGCGCAACGACTTCCCACACATCCGGTCCGGCGGCCAGCGCCGCCCGGCGGTCGGAGATGGGACCTCGAAAGACGATTCCGGGATAGTCGAGCTGATCGAAACCCTCTCGGATCAGACGGTTGAGAACTGCGGTCGAACTGGTCCCCTCACGAGCGGCGCGTTCGGCCAACCTGCGGCTGGCCGATTCCGAGATACGAAACGACGTACTCATAGCCCTCCTCGACCTCCATCGACACCAGTGCAGCGATGTTCCCCGGTTCAAGGGTGCCTTGCTTCGAGGGCAATGCGACCCCGGCAACCCAGGGGACATTTCCGTGTCCGCGCCAATGCCCTGATGGGCCGAAGGTTGAGTCCGGCGGTGATCAGACGCGCTCGGCCGAACGCGTCCGCACGCGCAACGCAATCGGCTTCTGGGTTTCGGCGAAGAAGTCGTTGCCCTTGTCGTCCACGACGATGAACGCCGGAAAGTCTTCGACCTCGATCTTCCAGACCGCCTCCATGCCCAGCTCCGGATACTCCAGGACCTCGACGGACTTGATGCAATCCAGCGCCAGTCGCGCCGCGGGTCCGCCGATGGAACCGAGATAGAAACCGCCGTGTTCCTTACAGGCCTTGGTCACCTGGGCCGAGCGATTCCCCTTGGCCAGCATGACGAACGACCCGCCGGCGGCCTGGAACTGATCGACATAGGAGTCCATCCGGCCTGCGGTGGTCGGACCGAAGGAACCGGAGGCGTAGCCCTCGGGCGTCTTGGCCGGACCCGCGTAGTACACGGCCATCTCGCGCAGGTATTCCGGCATCGGCTCACCCGCATCGAGGCGTTCCTTGATCTTGGCGTGCGCGATATCGCGGGCCACCACCAGCGGGCCGGTCAGCGAAAGCCGGGTCTTCACCGGGTATTTCGACAGCTCCGCGCGGATCTCCGACATCGGCCGGTTCAGGTCGACCTCGACCACATCGCCGCCGAGGATGGAGTCGGTCTGCTCCGGCAGGTAGTGTGCGGGCTCGCGCTCGAGTTGTTCCAGGAACACACCCTCGGGTGTGATCTTGGCCAGCGCCTGCCGGTCGGCCGAGCAGGACACCGCGATCGCGACCGGGCAGCTCGCGCCGTGCCTGGGCAGCCGCACGACGCGCACGTCGTGGCAGAAGTACTTGCCGCCGAACTGCGCGCCGATGCCGAAGGACTGGGTGAGCTTGAAGACCTCTTCTTCCAGCTCCAGATCCCGGAAGGCATGTGCCGCCAGCGAACCCTCGGTGGGCAGCGTGTCCAAGTAGTGTGCCGAAGCGTATTTCGCCGTCTTCAACGCGAATTCCGCACTGGTGCCGCCGATGACGACCGCGAGGTGGTACGGCGGGCACGCGGCGGTGCCGAGCGAACGGATCTTCTCGTCCAGGAACTCGAGCATGCGCGCAGGATTCAGCACCGCCTTGGTTTCCTGGTACAGAAACGACTTGTTGGCCGAGCCGCCACCCTTGGCCATGAAGAGGAATTTGTACGACGGATGCGCGGGATCGCCCGGGGTGGAGTACAACTCGATCTGCGCGGGCAGATTGGTGCCGGTGTTCTTCTCGTCCCACATGGTGATCGGCGCGAGCTGCGAGTAGCGCAGGTTCAGCTTGGTATACGCGTCGAATACACCGCGGCTGATCCATTCGGCGTCGTCCACACCGGTCAGCACGCCCTCGGACTTCTTGCCCATGACGATCGCAGTGCCGGTGTCCTGGCACATCGGCAGGATGCCGCCCGCGGAGATGTTGACATTCTTGAGCAGGTCCAGCGCGACGAAGCGGTCATTGCCACTGGCCTCGGGATCATCGATGATCCGGCGCAGCTGGGACAGGTGCGCGGGCCGCAGGTAGTGGCTGATGTCGTGCATCGCCTCGGCGGTGAGCAGGCGCAGCGCCTCGGGGTCGACCTGCAGGAAGGTGCGGCCGTTGTGTTCGAAGGTGTTGACGCCCTCGGTGGTGATCAACCGGTATGGGGTGTCGTCGGCGCCGATCGGCAGCAGATCTGAATAGCGGAAATCCGGCGCGGTCACGGACGCACTCCTTCGGGCGGGCCTGGGATCGGTCTACGCAGGCTGGTCACGAGCACAGCGAGCGTATCGGCCGATCACCGGCCGACCATTGCTTAGGCAAGCCTCACTCGATGCATCGCGTCAAAAGGTTGCACGTTCAACCCCAGCAGTGCTACCTCTCAGATCTGGCAGTTGTCGCGCGACAAACGCGGCACGACAATCCAACTGATATGTCAGAGTTTGGAGCGCACTCGTGACCGATCCCCACTGGCTCGATGATGTCGAAATCCGTGCGTGGGTGGGATATGTGCGCACCCGCGACCTCATCGCCGCCGCGGTCGGGCGCGACTCATCCCGGGAGTCGAACCTCACCTACGTCGAATATTCGGTGCTCGCCTATCTAGCCGACGCACCCGATCACCGACTCACCTTCGCCGATCTGGCCACCAAACTCGAATGGTCGCAGAGCAGGCTCTCCCATCAGATCACCCGCATGGAGAAGCGCGCGCTGGTCGCCAGGGAACCGATTCCCGACGATGCCCGCCGCACCGCGGCGCGGCTCACCCCGCGCGGCGCGGAGGTGCTCGGCACCGCCGCGCCCGCGCATGTGCGCAGCGTGCGCAGGCATATGGTGGACATACTGGACCGCCAGCAATTGGCCGCCCTCGCCGATATCTACGACACGCTGCTCACCCATCATCGAAGAGCCGCCGCCCCCGAATAGCCCGACCGCCGGTCAAGCCGACTGTACGGCGCCCGCCGGTGCACCGAGCGCCCGTTCGAACCCGTCCGGCACCACCAGATCGCCGCGATCGAGCTCGCCGACACTCGTCTTACGCAGTCCCAACAGCGCCGAATCAATACCGCCACGCAGGATGTCGAGCACATTCTCGACGCCCGCCTGCCCGTTCGCGGCCAGGCCCCACAGATAGGCCCGCCCGATCATTACCGCGCGCGCCCCCAGCGCCACCGCCTTCACCACATCACTGCCGCGCCGGATGCCGCCATCGAGCACCACCTCGATCTGTGACCCGACCGCATCGGCCACCACGGGCAGGGCCCGGATCGCCGCCGGAGTGCCGTCGAGATTATTGCCGCCGTGATTGGATACCGAGACCGCCGCGACACCGGCGTCGACTGCGCGCTGCGCGTCGTCGACCCGCATCACCCCCTTGAGCATGACCGGACCATCCCACTGCTCGCAGATCCAAGCCACATCGGCCCAATCCGGTGCTGGCGTGCCCATCCACTCGCCGTACGCACCGAAAAAGCCCGGTGCCGGTCCATCGCCGACGGCCATATTCGGCGCGGTGAGATCCGGAATATGCCCGGACCGAGCGTAAGTCGCAAGCCAGCGCGGCCGCGCCAGGGTCTGCGGCGCGAATTTCAGCATGGTCTTCAGATCGAGCTTTTCCGGGATCACCGGGCTGCCCCAGTCGCGTCCGTGCGAGAAGGACCAGTCCAGGGTCAGGATAAGACCGACCGCGCCCGCCGCCTTGGCGCGCGACATCCGTTGCAGGATTTCATCTTTCGAACCGCACCAGTACAGCTGGAAGAAGGTCGCCGGATTCGCCGCGATGACCTCCTCGATGGGCTTGCTCGCGAAGGAACTGAGTCCCATGGCGATGCCGCGCGCCGCGGCCGCGCGCGCCACGGCCACCTCACCGTCCGGGTGCACCGCCTGCACGCCGGTGGGCGAGATCAGCACCGGCATCGAAAGCTGCTGTCCCAGCAGGGTTGTCGACTGGTCACGAGCGCCGATCGGACCCGCGCAGTGCGGCGCGAAGCCGAGTTCGGTGAAGGCCCGCTGATTTTCCTCGATGGTCTGGCCGCGCTCGGATCCGGCGATCAGCGCGCCGTACACCGATTTCGGTAGTCGTTTCTTTGCCCGCCGCTGCGCTTCGGCAACGGTTTCGAACCAGGGGTTCACGAGAGGGGTCCTTTCGGGGAAGCCACCGGCCACCACAGCCGGATCTGTTCGTTCAGGTCAGTGGTCAGTTGCTGCAGCAGGGCATGGCCCTCTGCGGCGCTCGCGCCATTCGGATCGCCCAGTACGCCATTGGCGCTCACCGCGCGCACTCCCCCGGCACGCAGCAGCGGCAGGATCTCGGCCAGTGGCCGGGTATCGCCTGCGACGGCGAGCTCGGCACGGACGACATCGGGCCGCAGCGCCAATTGCATAGAGGTCTCGGCGCGGCCCGCGTGTGGATCACCCGGATAGCGCGGCATATACACCCGCACGTCACGGGATTCACTGCGCAGCAGCGCCGCGGCCGCGCGCAGCGGTTCGAGATTGCCGCCGTGCCCGTTCACGAGCACGATGCGGTCGAAGGTCGCTGTGGCCGAACGGCACAGCTCCACGATCAGCAACTCCAGGGCGGTCCGCCCGATCGACAGCGTGCCGGCGAAACCCGCGTGTTCACCGCTGGATCCATAGGGAATCGGCGGTGCCACGAGCACATCCGGCCGCAGTTCGGCCAGTCGCGCGCACAATGCCACCGCGATATCGGTATCGGTCGACAGCGGCAGATGTGGTCCGTGCTGTTCGGTCGACCCCACCGGCACGGCCAGGATCGCGCCCGCAGCGGCGCGCTCACCGGCTTCCGGCCAGGTCAGCCGCGCGGCCACACTGTGGTCCGCGACACTTTCCAACATGCCGCGAGATTATCGTCAGCGACTGACATAATCAATACCGTGACAGATGCCAGGGTGCGGGGCCGTCCACGCGGCACGACCAAGCGCGAACTCGAACTGATCGCCATGCGACTGTTCACCGAACAGGGCTTCGACGAAACCACCGTCGACCAGATCGCCACCGCCGCTGGTATCAGCGGGCGCACCTTCTTCCGCTACTTCCCGTCCAAGGCGGAAGTGCTCTGGTACCAGTTCGACGACGAGGTCGCGGCACTGCGCGCGGCCTTCGCCACCGTGCCCGATGACGTGCCGATGATGACCGCGGTGCGCCGAGTCGTGGTGAACGCCAACCGATATCGCGCCGAGGACGTGCCCGAACTGCGCGTTCGCATGCAGCTGGTCGGCAGCGTGCCCGCGCTCGCCGCCACCGCGGGCGCACATTACGACGCCTGGGAGCGCGCGGTGAGCGCCTTCGCCGCGCGCCGACTCGGCGAACCCGAGGACGGCCTGCTCCCGCTCGCCGTCGGCCGCACCACACTGGCCGCCGCGCGCGCCGCCTTCGATGCCTGGCTAACCCGCGCCGACACCGATCTGACCGTCTATCTCGACGCGGCACTCGCTGCCCTGGCACGCGGATTCGCACTGCACGACGAGCAACCGGGCCTACCATCGAGCTAACGGCAGGTTTCATCGGCGACCGGGATGGGGTATGACTAGGCTCGGTATCGGCGCGCAGCCGCATGCACGACTATCCCGACAAACCCGTCGAAAGGGGCTGGAATTTCCATGTCCGAGGTGTCCATGAGCCTTTCGGCGGATTCTCTGCCCGTGGGACCGGTCGACAACCTGCTTCCGCAGCTGGTCGAGCACCTGCGGCAGAACCGCACCGGGCTGCGCGAGGAATGGGCTCGGCGCATCACCGAAGCTCAACTGCTGACCGCGATGACCCCGGAGGAGATCTTCTCCGAGGCGACCTCCATGTACGACAACTACGTCGAGGTACTCGTGACCGGTAGCGTCGAGGCCCTGCAGGCCTACGCGCGCGATCTGTCCGAACGCATCATTCCGAGAGGTGTCGACACCGACGAGGTCCTCGGCATCGTGCTGCTCCTGCGTGACGTGCTGGCTCGCTCGCTGTTCGAGAAGTACCAGGCCGACTTCGACTTACTGAACGCAGTCCTGGACGCCTACGAGCCCGCCGCGAACCGCATCGCGAGCACCGTCGCCATCTCGTTCGTGCAGGAGCGCGAACGCGTCATCCGCCAGCAGCAGGAAGCCATTCGCGAGCTGTCCACCCCGGTGCTCCAGGTCCGTGAGCAGCTGCTCATCCTGCCGATCATCGGTGTGCTCGACTCGCAGCGCGCTCGCCAGCTCACCGAACAGTTGCTGCGCGCCATTCGCGCCAATCGCGCGAAGGTGGTCGTCATCGATATCACCGGTGTGCCGAAGATCGACTCCACGGTGGCCAACCATCTGGTGCAGACCGTCGACGCGTCCGGTCTGATGGGCGCCAATGTGATCATCACCGGCCTGTCCTCCGAGATCGCGCTCACCCTGGTGACCATCGGCTTGGATCTGTCCAAGATGAACGCGGTCGGCGACCTTCAGGGTGGTATCGAAGAGGCCGAACGCCTACTCGGCTATGAGGTGACCCGGGTAACGGATCGCATGCTCACCGAGCGCGATGGGCGCTGATCGGGACCACCTATGCCGGTTCCGATACTCAAACAAGGCACCTATTTGATCGCGTCGGTTCAGTCAGCCCTGACCGACGCTGATACCGAACGTCTCCAGGACGACCTGATGAAACAGGTCAGCAAATACCGAGCACACGGAATCATCGTGGACGTCACGGCGATTGATGTGATGGATTCGTTCGCCGCGAGATCGCTGCGTACCATCGCGCACATGACGCAGCTCCGCGGTGCCGAAACGGTCATCGTCGGATTGCAACCCGAAGTAGCGTTCGCCATGGTGCAACTGGGCCTCACCTTCGAGGACATGCACACCGCCCTCGACCTGGAAGAGGGTTTGGCGTGGCTGAACCGCAAAACCCCGGCCCGCCGCCAGCGAGATGGTCGTGACAGTGGCCGCTGAGAACTTGGTGATCGCGGTCAAGGTGTCGGGTGACATCGTGATCGCGCGTCAAGCCGGACGTGAGCTGGCGGCCAAGCTCGGATTTTCTCTGACAGATGTGACCATGATCTCGACGGCGATCTCCGAGATCGCCCGCAATATCACCAGTTATGCGGGCAGTGGCGAAATACGTTTGCTGGTCGATGACCGAGAAGGTCGCCAGGCGCTGGTCGTCCAGGCCGAGGACCAGGGACCCGGTATTCGTGATATTGCCCGCGCGCTCGACGACGGATACTCCACCGGCCGCGGTCTCGGACTCGGCCTGCCCGGCGCGCGCCGTCTGATGGACCGTCTCACCGTCGAATCCGCACCCGGACGCGGCACGTTGGTTGAGATGTGGAAGTGGGTACCCAACGGTGCATGAGGACGGGATCATCGGCCGGATCGAATGGGCGGTGGCCGGTCGCGCCCTACCCGGCCAGCGGGTCTCCGGTGATCGCGGCGTCGTACTCGACGCGGGCGGCGGCGCGGCGCTCTTCGCCGTCCTGGACGGACTCGGCCACGGTGCGGCGGCTGCCGACGCCGCCGATCGCGCAGCGCAGGTGCTCTCGGAGAACCGCGCCGAACCACTGGATGTCCTGATGGTGCTGTGTCATCGAGCCATGGCCGATACCCGCGGTGCGGCAGTGTCTTTGGCGCTGTTCGGGACCGCCGATACGGTGCAGTGGCTCGGCGTCGGCAATGTCGAATCCCGGATTCTGACCACGGGTCCCGCCGGACTCACCATGCGCGCGACGGTCTTGCTGACCGGCGGCATCGTCGGCTATCGGCTACCCCAGAACCTCCAGGCACAGTCCATTCCGGTGCGCCCTGGCGATCTGCTGCTGATGTCGACCGACGGCATCGTCACCGAATCCGCCGACAGCGGCATCGATCTGTCCAAATCCACCGCCGAGATCACCGCCGAAATCCTGGCCAGGCATGCCAAGGACACCGACGACGCCTTGGTGCTCGCGGCACGTCACCGGGGCGGCGTATTGGCGGCATCGGCGCCGAGCGAGGTGCAGACATGAGCCAGCGTAGCGAGCGAAAAGCCGTCACCGCGGTCACGACGGAGCCGAGCGCGAGCGAGGAGGAGACATGAGCGCGGCGCTGGCCGCATTTCTCGACGCGTACGCGGATGCGCTACGGCGCCACCTGGACTCACCGTCGCAGGCCGGTCTCGGGGAGGGGTACGAACTCGGCCGCCGCGCCCTCGTCGAGGGCATCAGCCTGCTCGATCTCACCGAAAACCACTATCGCGTAGTACAAGCCACGGAGTCGGGCACCGCGGGCGCGAGCGAAACCGCCAAACGCGCCGAAACCGCACTGGAATTCTTGTTGCAGACCCTCGCCGCCCTGGACATCGCCACCCGCGGCTATATCGACGGCACCCGCCGCGCCGAACAACAGCGTTCGCGCATCAATGATCTCGTCGGGCGCGACGCCTTCCGCACCGCGCTGGTGGAATCGCTGCAGGACGGCTTCTTCGTGGCCGACGCGCGCGGCACCATCATCGAGGTCAACTCCGCCTTCGGCGCGCTGACCGGATACGGCGCCGCCGAATTGCCGTTCCCGCTGCCGCATCCCTGGACAATGCGCGACGGTCCGCGATATCCCGATCTCGGCGCCGAGGCGCAGCGTTTCGTGATTCCGGTCAAACATCGTGACGGCCGCACCGTCTGGCTCGCGGTGAGCACCAGCGCGATGGTCGAACCGGAGAAGTACGAGCAGATCTTCGTCGGCACCATCCGCGATGTAACCGCCGAACACGATGCGCAGGCCCGCGATCAGGCGGCCTCCCGGCTTGCCACCGCCGTCGGTGCGGCGACCAGCGTGGTGGAGGTGCTCGCGGTCGGACTCGACGAGTTGCGACGCACCGTCGGCGCGGAGACCGCGGTGGTCATGGTGTGGCCCAACCGAAATACCGGACCGGAGGTGTATATCTCCGGTGCCGAGGGCATTCCGGAGGGCACGGTGCTCGACGCCCGTGCGCGGGCACTGCTGGACCGGGCCCGGCGCAGACCGGCGCGCAGTCTGTTCGCGATTCCGGAGAGCACCGCGAGCTCCGAGGGCATCGTCGCCCCGCTCGGTGAGACCGGCGACGCGGCGCTGTGGCTGCGCTTCGCCGCGCCGCGCGCCATCAGCGCCGCGGACTGGACGCTGTTCTCGCTGCTCATTGGCCATCTCAGCCTGGCGGTACAGCGGGCGCGCAACTTCGATCAGGCGCGCTCGACCTCGCTGACACTGCAGCGGGCAATGCTCGGTCCGATCGAACTGCCGCCGCGGTTCTCGGTGCACTATGAGCCAGCGCTACCGCCGCTGGAGATCGGCGGCGACTGGTACGACGTGGTTCCGCTGCGCGACGGCACCATTGGGGTCGTGGTCGGCGATTGTGTCGGCCGTGGTCTGTCCGCTGCCGTCGTGATGGGCCAATTGCGTACGGCGGCAAGGGCTTTGCTGCTGCGTGGCGCCGGTCCGGCGCAGCTGCTCGCGGAACTCGATACCGTCGCCGGTCGGATCCCCGGCGCAATGTGCACGACCGTATGCGCCGCCGTGCTCGACCCGGTGCGCGGACTGGTCCGCTACAGCAGCGCGGGACATATGCCGCCGATTCTGGCCGACGTCGGCCAGCCCGGCAGACTGCTCGAGGGCGGCCGGGCGGTACCGCTGGCCACCTTCGACACGCCACGGCGGCCCGAGGCCACCACGGCGCTGACACCGGGTTCGACGCTGGTGCTGTTCACCGACGGCCTGGTCGAACAGCGTGGCGTCGATATCGATGACAGCTTCGCCAAGATATCGGCGGTACTCGCAGATACCGCGGGCAAATTGCCGCGCGAGGTCGCCGACGCGGTGCTCTCGCGACTACGCCCGGCCGCTGGCTACGATGATGACGTCGCCATGGTCGTGTACCGGCAACCGCCCGCCGCGTTGCGGCTGGAGATTCCGGCCGATCCGGATCAGCTCTCGGCCATGCGCAAGCAGCTCAAGACCTGGCTCGCCGCTGCGGCAGTACCGCACGACCTCGCCTCCGACCTCATCGCCGCGGCCAACGAGGCGTGTAGCAACAGCATCGAACACGCCTACCGCAATGGCGGCGGGCGGGCCACCCGGGCGATGAGCTCGACGGCCGAACTGCTCGGCCGGGGCACGAGCCCCGCCGCGGCGGCCACCACCGACCCCGGAATCGTCGAACTGACCGCCGAATGCGATACCCAACAGGTCGTCATTCTGGTCACCGACACCGGAACATGGAAACCACGCTCGGCCGACCCAGGTCCGCGCGGGCGCGGCATCGACATGATGCGCGCGCTGACGGAAGAATTGGAGATAGATCACAGCGGATTGGGCACCCGCGTCCGCATGTCGGTAACCTTGCCCGCGATCAAATCCCCAGTGGCGAACCCCCTTCGCGGCACGAACCGCCAGATTTCTGGATGACGAATGCAGCGCGAAAGGCGGGTTCATGGCAGATTGTGATGATGTGACCACCAACTCCGGAGATGCGTACCCCCTCGCGGACACGATGACCACCACGGTCGAGGCACAAGATGGCGCGACCGTTCTGACGGTGTCCGGCGAAGTCGATCTGGCGACCGCACCAGCGCTGGAGAACACCATCGAGGCCATCCTCAATGGCAGACCAACGGTGCTGATCATCGACCTGACCGCGGTCAGCTTCCTCGCCTCGGCGGGGATGGCGACGCTGGTCGCAGCGCATCAGCGGGCCGCAGACGCGACGACCATCGTGATCGTCGCCGACGGTCCGGCCACCAGTCGTCAACTGAAGATGACGAGTTTGGATCAGGTGTTCGCGCTGCACACCACCCTGGCCGAGGCGCTCGCCAGTCTGCGTTGAGAGCGGGCCGGATGTCGTCGTGCGACGGACTCCCGGCCCTGGATAGACCGGAATCCCGGCCTCCGCCGCGAGGGGGGCCGGGATCGGTCGTTTTCAGCTCAGCACAGTCCCCGCAATTGCTCGATCAACTTGACCCGCTCGGCCGGGGTCGCCGCCATCGGCACCACATTCAGCGCCGTGACACCCGCCTCGCGGAACGCGGCGAGCCGTTCCTTCACGAATCCGGCCGGACCGACCAGGGAGATGTCGCGCACCAGATCGTCCGGGACGACCTTGGCGGCCTCTTCCTTCTTGCCCGCCAGGTACAGCTCCTGGATCCGATCCGCCTCGGCGCCATAGCCGTACTTGGTGGCCAGGGTGTGATAGAAGTTCTTGCCCTTGGCGCCCATGCCGCCGATGTAGAGCGCCAGATGCGGTTTCACGAATTCCAGTAGCGGCGTGACATTCTCGCCGATGGCCAGCGCGGGACCGGCATAGACGTCCAGCTCGCCGAGGATCGGATCACGTTTGGCCAGACCGGCATCCAGCGATTCACCCCAGATCTCCTTGGCCTTCTCCGGCAGGAAGAAGATCGGCTGCCAGCCCTCGGCGATCTCCGCGGCCAGTTCCACATTCTTCGGGCCGAGCGCGGCGAGCAGCACCGGAATGCGTTCGCGCACCGGGTGATTGATCAGCTTGAGCGGCTTGCCCAGACCGGTGCCCCGATCGGCGGGCAGCGGGATCTGGTAGTACTTGCCCTGGTACTCCAGCCGCTCCCGGCGCCACACCTTGCGGCAGATCTCCACCAGTTCCCTGGTGCGTCCGATGGGCGCGTCGTAGGGCACGCCGTGGAAGCCCTCGATCACCTGCGGGCCCGACGCGCCGAGGCCGAGCACGTACCGGCCATCGGAGACGAAGTCCAGGCCAGCAGCGGTCATCGCGGTCAGGCTCGGCGTGCGGGTGTAGATCTGTAGAATGCCCGAAGCCAGCTGCAGCCGTGTGGTCTTGGCTGCCAGATACCCGAGCGCGCTCACCGCATCGAACGAGTAGGCCTCCGGCACGAAAACAATGTCGAGTCCGGCCTGCTCGAGGTCGGCCACCTCGGCGGCCGCCTCTTTGAAGCCGCCCGAGTAGTTGATGCTCAATCCGATCCGCATAGCACTCAACATAACCGCAGCTACGCGCCGGGCCTGCACCGGCCACCCCAGTGCGGGCGGTAGCGTATTCGCGGTAGTTCTTCACTGTCGTCGCAGGAAAACGAAAGGCCACCCGCCGTGTCGCAGCCCTCCTTCGCTGAGGCCAACCTCGCGCAGTACTTGACCGATCTGGCCGCGAAGGTGCCCGCACCCGGTGGCGGCGCCGTCGCCGCACTGCACGCCGCCCAGGGCGCCGCACTGGTGGCGATGGTCGCGCGCTACACCACCCGGGCCAAGGATACCGAGCACCGGCCGATCGTCGACCGCATCATCGCGGCGTCCGACGCGGCCCGCGAGCGCGCACTGGCACTGGCCGATGCCGACGCGGCCGCCTTCACCGCCGTCGGCAACGCATACAAATTGCCGAAGGACACCCCGGAGCAGTCCGCCGCGCGGGCCGATGCGATTGCGGCGGCGTTGATCGAGGCCGCCCGGGTGCCCGCCGCCGTCGTCGACGAGGCCGACGAGGTGCTCTCGCTGGCCGCGGAATTGCTGCCGATCGGCAATCCGAATGTGGTCACCGATATCGGTGCCGCCGCCGACGCCGCCCGCGCCGCGGCCACCAGCTCGCAGCTCAATATCGAAATCAATGTCGGCTCGCTGAGCGCCGAACAAGGCGATAAGTTCGCGACGGTGCTGATCCGCATCGACGAGATCACCGCCCGCGCGGACGCATTGCACGCCGACGTATTGCACGCCGTGCGCGGCTGAGTCTGCAGCCGAACGGTCGTACTCTCGCCTGGTCGTTTGTCCGACTCGGCGCCGGGTATGCCGCCCCTATAAGCGAAAACTGTGGATCTGGGCGGCCGTTACAGAACCGGTACGTCGAGTTGATCATGAAGTCCTAGAATGGATTTCTGCGTCCCACACCAGCGTGAAGGGGTGGAACCATGCGGAGCGCACTCAGATATTTCTTCCTCGCGGCCGTCGTCGTGGCCTTGGCCGCGTTCGGGTCCGGAGCGGCAATCGCCACCACCATCCTCAAACCCGGGGTCGACACCATATCGGCGATTTCGCCGTCGACAGGCCAGGAAGTAGGCATCGCGACTCCGGTGACGATTCGATTCGCCGCACCGGTTGCCAACCGCGAACGGGCCGAACGGTCGGTCGAGATCCGGGCCACCGCCACACTGCCCGGCCGTTTCTCCTGGTCGAGCGATCGCGAACTGACTTGGGCGCCAACGAGTTTCCTGCCCGCTCGGGCCCCGATCACGGTACAGGCCGGTAACGCACGCACCGAGTTCCGCACCAATGCGGGCGTGGTCGGTGACGCCGATATGTCGGCGCACACCTTTACCGTGAGCATCGGCGGGGCGGTGGCCCGACAGATGCCCGCCTCCATGGGTAAGCCCGGCTGGGAGACGCCGACCGGCACCTTCCCAGTGCTGGAAAAGTTCCGTTCGGTCGTGTTCGACTCGCGCACCATCGGCATTCCGCTGAGCTCGCCCGAGGGGTACGTCATCAATGGCGAGTACGCCGAACGCCTCACGTGGGGCGGTGTTTTCGTACACTCTGCACCGTGGTCGGTGGACTCGCAGGGCTATGCCAATGTCAGCCACGGCTGCATCAACCTGGCCCCCGATGACGCCGCCTGGTACTACGAAACCGTCGGCGTCGGCGACCCGGTGACCGTGCACTGGTGAGTCGTAAACAATCTGTTTTCCTGCGCGACACCGGCCCTCATTTTCGTCGACCGCAGCAAGCCTGGCAGTATCCTGCCGGGGTTGATACAACTGCGGGACACACTTGACGGTATGACCTGATGAAGGTGGGCTATGGATCGACCGGATATGACCTCGCGGGAGAATACTGGCCCGCAACCGAGCATTGCGCCGCAACAACCGCTCGGTGACCCGAGGGCATACCAGGATCCGAACCATCCCATGCCGCACCGCCGAATGCCGATTCGGCAGGTTCCGGCGGCTCCCGATCAGGTGCCGTACCACCAAGATCCGGGCCCGCACCGCACCGGCCCAATCGGGCAGGCACCCGAAAGCCGGATCAGGCCGGGCTCGATGCGCCCGGCTCCAGCGAATCGTCGCGGCCCGATCCAGAACCCCGCCGACCAGGCCCCGATGCATACCGACCCGCTCCGCCACGTCCCGATCGACGCGGAGCAGACCGGGCCGATACCCCGTCTTCCGATCGACCGACCCCCTGTCGACACGGGCCCGATCCGCCGAATTGGGGCCGATCGATCATCGACCAATACCGGTCCGCACCAACAGGTTCCGATCGAGCAGGCACCGATGAATTCCGGACCGCTGCGACGAGTACCCATCGACCAGGCACCCACTGACTCCGGACCGCTGCGCCGGGTACCGAACGACCAGGCACCCACTGACTCCGGACCGCTGCGC
>NZ_JBEXLC010000192.1:0-14783 GCF_040609795.1 Nocardia sp. NPDC004604 | reverse complement strand
CTGCGCAGGACGCCACCCGGCGACAACCTAGGGGTGCGGCGAGGGCCTCACACGACGGCGGGGCGCCTGGCCGCGTTTTCGGCGATGGCCGCGACGATTTCGTCGAACAGGGGCGCGGGTAGGTCGTGGCCCATTGCGTCGAATGGCAAGTAGATCGATCCGGGGATCGCTGCGTGGGTGGCCTCGCCGCCTGCGATCTTGATGAGTGAATCCTCGGCGCCATGAATGACGAGCGTGGGCAGCCGCAGTTGCTGCAGCCTACTCGTGCGGTCGGGGGCGATCATGGCCGCGGTCACTTGGCGTGCCGGGCCCTCGGGGTGGCGCGCGCGGTCGTAGGCGTGGGTCGCGAGCGCGTAGCGGCGCTCACGCTCGCTGTCGGCGTAGGTCTTCGAGCCGATGAGCGCGTACAGGCGGACGATCTGCTCGATCGCCTCGTCACGATCCGGTGGGAGCGGTTTGGTCAGCTCTTGGAGCACGTCCCCATCGGCCATGCCGATGCTGATGTGCGGCGTGCTCATGATCGAACACAGCGACCGCACCCGCTCGGAGTACTCGATCGCGAGCAGTTGGGCTACCATCCCGCCCATCGAGGCACCGACGACGTGTGCCTGCTCGATACCGAGATGATCGAGCAACTCGACGGTGTCGCGCGCGATCGCTCTCAGGTAATACTGGCTCGGCGTGATCTTCCACTCGGTCAGACCGCTGTCGCGGTTGTCGGGACGGATCACCCGATAGCCCCGCTCGCCGAGGTGGTCGACGATTTCCTGGGGCCAGTGGATCAGCTGCGAGCTGAGCCCCATGATCATCAGCAACGGTTCCCCCGCCGGATCACCCTCGTCGCGATAGCACATCCTGACCTCGGACAACTCAGCGAATCGGTCGCGCTCATCCTTCATGATAAACCTCCCGAAGTTGTGGCCGGACGACAGCAAACATACAGCAAGCAAGACGTGGCGATATGAAATTGCCAGTAACTCAACGTAAATCCGTCATCGACAGCTACATTCGACCACTTGTCTTCAACGATAGGCAATAGCAGGGCAACACAGGAGTTGTCGTACATCAGGTAGAGATCCACGCCAGATGACGCAGAGGCGACCAGTCGGAGTCAGCGAAGCCGCACCGGCAGCTATCGCGGCCGAGGACTGGGCACCAGCACTATGAATGCAGCCCGACACTGAACCCTTTGTGGTGCAACGCATCCCGCGACAGGAACAGTGGGTCACTGGCGGCTGGCGCGAAAGACCGTCTTTTTCCAGCACCGTGAGCGGCATCGTGTGATGCAGTTGCGGTAGTCAGAACCCGCCGACGCAGCTCGTGACGCTCGGGTGGTCCGGAGTCGATGTGTAGCGGATTTACGGGGTGTTGTCGGGATCGATGAATCCTGTTGTGGTGCTCAGTTATTGGAAACCCCGGGGTGCTGCGATGAAGTTCCACAGGTTGCGATCAAGCCCCGCAGGTCATGCGGGGCGACTCGGAGTCATCGGACTCCGAGAGCACCGGGATCAAGTCCTGATAGTCAGGCCGGGACGGTTGTAGGGATTTGGGTCAGGGCTTCCAGGGCCGAGGCGGTGGTGTCGGAGGATGCGGGGAGAAGGGGGAGGCGGACGGCGGGGGTGGGGATGCGGGCTTGGGCGGCCAGGGCGGATTTGATGACAGCGGGGTTGGGTTCGGCGAAGAGAGCTGCGGAGAGGGGGGTGAGGCGATGGGTGAGTCGGCGAGCTTCGGGGATGGGGCCGGTGTGCCACAGGCGGATCAGGGTGGCGAAGGCAGAGGTGGCCAAGTGGGCGCTGGCGAGGATGGCGCCCGATGCACCGAGAGCGATGAGTGGGGCGGCGTGTAGGTCGTCGCCCGCCAGGACGGAGACGTCCGGTGGGAGGGTGCCCATCAGGGTGATGGTGGTGTCGTCGATGCTGCCGACCGCGTGTTTGAAGCCGATGATGTTCGGGATGCTGGACAGTTGGCGCAGGGTGTCGTGGCCCAGCGCGCGGCCGGTGCGGTGCGGAACGTTGTAGACGATAAGGGGGACCGGACTGGTGGCGGCCAGCTGGCGGAAGTGAGCGAGGATGCCCGCTTCCGAGGGGCGGGTGTAGTAGGGGACGACGGTGAGCGCCGCGGTGACGGTGGAGCCGAGGGCGGCGAGGGCTTCGGCCGAGGCGGCGGTGGAGTTCGTGCCGGCACCGGCGATCAATGGGGCGTTGCGTTCTCGGCAGACGGTGCCGCAGATGTCGAGGATGCGGTGGCGCTCGTCAGGGGTCAGGGTGGCGGGTTCGGCGGTGGTACCGAGGGCGACGATTCCTGTCGCGCCATCGTCGAGTACCTGGTGGGCGAGACCAGCAAGGGCATCGGCAGCCAATTCGCCGTTGGCGGAGAAAGGCGTGATCAGGGGGACGAAGAGGCCGGTGAGCGTCATGATTCCCAGACTGCCGCGCGCCGATGCTTCAGGTCCAGTTCGCGTTTGTTCCGATAAGCATAAGCTGATCTGATGCTCGATGTCCGTAAGCTGCGCCTGCTGCGTGAATTGGCCCACCGCAAGACGATCGCGGCGGTCGCCGAGGCGATGAGCTATACGCCATCGGCGGTCTCCCAGCAGTTGACCGCGCTGGAACGGGAAGCCGGTGTGCCGCTGCTGGAGCGGACCGGACGGCGCGTCACCCTCACACCGGCCGCACTCGCCCTGGTAGAACACGCGGAAACCATTCTCGCCGCGCTCGAGCAGGCGACGGCCGACCTCGCCGCCTCCCGCGCCGCGCTCACCGGAACGCTGCGCATCGGCGCCTTCCCGACGGCAGTCGCGACAATCCTGTCTCCGGCCCTGATCTCGCTCAGCCGAGACCATCCGCAACTGGAACTGCTTGTGACGGAATTGGATCCGGCGACCGTCCCAGATGCGCTGCGTAGCGACACGCTGGATATCGCGCTGGTCCAGGAGTACGACTATGTGCCCGGCGAGCCCGGTCCCGCCCTGGATACCGAGCCGCTGCTGGAGGAGACGATCTACCTGGCCGCCCGCACCGCCGCGTCATTGTCGCAACACCGCACCGCCTCGTGGATCCTCGGAACTCCGGGCACGCTCTGCCACACGATGACGATCCGGGCGTGCCAGGCAGCCGGATTCACGCCACGGGTTCGCCACCACGTTGACGACTTCAGCACCGTCCTCGCCCTGGTCGCGGCCGGACAGGGCGTCGCCCTCGTCCCGGAACTCGGCGCACTCACCCCACCACCCAGCGTGGTGCTGACAGCCCTGCCGACCCGCCGCACAACCCACTTGGCCTATCGGCGCGGTACTGGCGCGCACCCGGCTGTGGTCGCGGCCCGCGCCGCCTTGCGCGCCTCCGCCACAACGATTTCCAGCGATCCGTCACCCCGCCTGCTCGAATCACGCTGAGTCCACCCAGGTGCAGATCGCCCGGTAGAGCCGAAACGGGATGGGAGACGCACCCGAGATCGGCGCGTCCCCCATTCGTTCTAGGTCCGGCTGAAGATCACGGTAGCGGATCCTGTCCGAGGTGACGTTGCCCGTTGATCGCACCGGCGCGCACCGCCGCGAATCCGTAGTCGATCATCGCGGTTTCGTACGCACGCAATGCGGTGATCGGATCGTCGTCCGCGGCGGCGTCGGTCAGGGCGGCGGTCAACCGCGCCGCATCGCGCAGCGCCGTGCAAGCACCGGAACCCGCCGCCGGACTCATCGCATGGATCGCATCACCGAGCAGGGTCACGGAGGTGGTCGGCCACGGATCGATCGGAACGCAGGTGCGCAGTGGGAGTGCGAATAGTGAATCCGGCACGCAGTTCGCCACGATCTCGCGCACGCGCGGATGCCAGTCCCCGGTCGCCGCGGTCATGATGGCGTGCAGTTGCGCGCCGTTCATCGCGCGCAACGTATCCGCCGAATCCGCGAACCATTCCCGCCGCGCGCCGAAAGAGCATGTCATGTAATCGGATACCGGCAGCAGCGCGAGGCCCGCCATCGCACCGGCCCGCTGCGGCGGCACGGGAAACTGCACCGGCGCGACACCCAGATAGGTGCCCTCCGGTCCGGTGATCACGGTGAAGACGCCGAACATATCTTCGTCGAACAGATTCCGCGTGCGGTCGGTGAGCGGAACCGCGCCGTAGAGCTGGCGCACCCCGGTGTCGACGATCCGCGCATGCGACAGATATTGGTGTCGCACCACGGAATTCACGCCGTCGGCGGCGACGAGGACATCACCCTCGGCGCGGCTACCGTCGGTGAAGTGTGCGACAACTCGACCATCGCGCTGAATCGCATAGCACCGCAACTCTTTTCCGAATTCGACCGCGTCCTCGATACCCGCGAGCAGCAGCTGTCGCAGCACGAGCCGGTCGACCGCCAGCGACACCGCCGCCGGATCCGCGTCCGCCTGGATGGCCCTGTACTCGTGAAGCTGCCGTCACCCGTCATGTAGCAGAACGTGATGGCCCTGGGGCGCGGTTCTGTGCTTCCCGTCCCGCTGGGACCGGTGATCGCCACGATGTGGAGATCCAAGTTGGTTGAGGCGCGGAGGAATCGGTGCGGCAGGAATGGGAGCCAGAGGACCTGATCGAGGTCTGGACGCTTCTTGAGGACGAAGTTGTGCGGCTGCGGAACAAGACCGGGGCGAACCGGCTGGGCTTCGCCCTGTTGCTGAAGTTCTTCGAGGTCGAGGCGCGGTTCCCTGAGAATGCGGGAGAAGTTCCGGCGCCCGCGGTGGCGTACGTGGCCCAGCAGGTGAAGGTACCGGCCGAGGAGTGGGCCGCGTACGACTGGCAGGGCCGGGCGATCACCTGGCACCGTACGGAGATCCGTACGGCTTTCGGATTCCGGGCGGGTACCGAGGAGGACCAGGAGCGGCTGGCGGAGTGGCTGGCCGCAGAGTTGTGCCCGGTGGAGCTCTCTCGCGAACGCCTGATGGCGGCGGTGGTGGCCCGGTGCCGCAATGACCACATCGAGCCGCCGGCCCCGGCGAAGGTGCAGCGGCTGGTGGGCCGGGCGGTCACGGACTTCGAGGACCAATTCTGCCGCAGCAGGGTAGAGCGGATCTCTCACGCGACGCGCTCCCAGTTGGAGGACCTGGTCGTCGGCGGTGGGGACGAGACGGATGAGGGCGCTGTGTCGGGCGGAGGGCGGTCGCACTTCGTCGAGTTGAAGGCCGATCCGGGGGCGCCGGGGCTGGAGAGCCTGCTGACGGAGGTGAACAAGCTTCAGCGGGTACGACGGTTGGAGCTGCCTGCGGACTTGTTCGCGGACGTGTCGGAGAAGCTGGTGGAGGCGTGGCGGGCGCGGGCGTCGAAGGAGTATCCGGCGAACCTGGAGCGGATGAAGCCGCCGCGGCGCCTGACGCTGCTGGCTGCGCTGTGCCATGTGCGGCAGACGGAGATCACCGACTCGCTGGTGGACCTGTTCATCCAACTCGTTCTGAAGATCAACACCCGGGCGGAGCGAAAGGTCGACAAGGAACTGAACGCCGAGCTGAAGAGGGTCCGGGGCAAGGAGGGCATGCTGCTGCGGGTCGCGGAGGCGGCGTTGTCGGAGCCGTCCGGCACGGTGCGGCGGGTGATCTATCCGGTGGTCGGCGGGGAGAAGACGTTGAAGGCGCTGGCGGCGGAGGCTGCGGCGAACGAGGCCCGCTACAAGGCGAGGGTCCGCACGGTGCTGCGGTCGTCGTACTCGGCGCACTGGCGCCGGATGCTCTCGCCGCTGCTGGGCGCCCTGGAGCTGAAGTGCAACAACACCGCATACCGGCCGGTGATGGACGCGATCGACCTGCTCCAGCGCTACCTGGACCAGCCACTGAAGGAGGGCGCGTTCTTCGATCCGGCGGAGACGGTGCCGCTTGCGGGGGTGGTGCCCGAGCAGTGGCGGGCGGCGGTGGTGGACGACAAGGGCCGGGTCGAGCGCATCCCGTACGAGCTGTGCGTGCTGGTGGCCCTTCGGGATGCGGTACGACGCCGGGAGATATGGGTGGTGGGGGCGAACCGGTGGCGTAACCCCGAGGACGACCTGCCCGCCGACTTCGAGGACAACCGGGACGTGCACTACGCCGCGCTGGGCCAACCGCAGGACGCCGGGGAGTTCATCGGCGCCCTGCAAGGCAAGCTCCGTACCTCCCTGGACCGCTTCGAGCAGGCGCTGGCGGAGGGTACGACGGGCGGGGTGGCGATCGTGAAGAAGCACGGCGAGCCGTGGATTCGGGTCTCCCCGCGCGGCAAGCAGGAGGAGCCGGAGAACCTGGTCGCCGTCAAAGGCGAGATCGAACGGCGCTGGGGCACCATCGACCTGCTGGACATTCTGAAGTACGCCGAGTTCGACACCGGCTTCATCGCCGAGTTCGCCTCGGTGGCCACCCGCGAGAACCTGTCCAAGGACGTGCTGCGGCGCCGCCTGCTGCTGGTCCTGTTCGGGCTGGGCACCAACATGGGCATCAAGCGGGTCGCGGTGACCGGCAAGCACGGCGAGTCCGAGGCGACGCTGCGGCGGGTGCGGCACCTGTTCGTCAACCGGGCCAACATGCGTGCGGCCCTGCGGAGGCTGGTGAACGCCACCTTCGCCGTCCGGGACGAGATGTGGTGGGGTACCGGCACCGCGTGCGCCTCCGACAGCCGCAAGTTTGGCGCCTGGTCCAGCAACCTGATGACTGAGTGGCACCAGCGCTACCGCGGCCCCGGGGTGATGATCTACTGGCACGTGGAACGGAAGTCGGTGTGCATCTACTCCCAGCTGAAGTCCTGTTCGGCCTCCGAGGTCGCCTCGATGATCGAGGGCGTGCTGCGGCACTGCACCGACATGGAGGTGGACCGGCAGTACACCGACACCCACGGGGCGTCCATCGTCGGCTTCGCCTTCGCCCACATGCTCGACTTCAAGCTGATGCCGAGGCTGAAGAACATCGGCTCCGCGAAGCTGTACCGGCCGGCGGCCGGTCAGGACGAGAAGTGGCCGAACCTCGCGCCGGTGCTGTCCACCAAGACGATCAACTGGGACCTGATCACCCAGCAGTACGACCAGATCGTGAAGTACACCACGGCCCTGCGCCTGGGCACTGCCGAGGCCGAACAGGTCCTGCGGCGCTTCACCCGCGGCGGCCCCAAGCACCCCACCTACCAGGCGATCGAAGAACTCGGGCGGGCGGTGCGCACGGCCTTCGTGTGCGACTACCTCGCCGACGTCGAGATGCGCCAGGAGATCCACGAGGGGCTCCAGGTCGTGGAGAACTGGAACTCCGCGAACAAGGACCTCTTCTACGGCAAGGACGGCGACCTGGCCGGTGCGGACAAGGAATCCCAGGAGGTCAGCATGCTCGCGCTGCACCTGCTCCAGTCCGCCTTGGTCCACGTCAAAACACTGCTGATGCAGCAGGTCCTCGCCGACCCGAAGTGGGCCGACACCCTCACCGATGCGGACCGGCGCGCACTGTCTCCGCTGTTCTGGACGCACGTGAACCCCTACGGCCGGTTCGAGCTGGACATGGACCGGCGCCTTGACCTGGATCTGACTACCCGGACGATGCCGGGCCCGCGCACCCATGACGATGAACCGGCCGCGGTCTCGGGGTGACGGCACGGCGTCCCATTCGTGGCCCGAACACCTGGCCTCACGCGCAGCGTCACCTCGGAGCCCCGGCTGGCGTTGACCCGGTATGCGCTCCAACCGACTCGATGGATGCCGCCCGGCGAACGCTCCTTCCGCCCCGTCCCGGGCAAACGCCGGGAGGCCACTTTGACCTGGCCGTCGCCTGCCCCGGGAGGAGGACCAGCTCGGCGCGCTCGGGCTGGTGCTGAATGCCGCCGTGCTGTGGACGGCCCGCTACATCGATGCAGCCGTCGCCCGGCTCCAGGCCGAGGGCCACGAGATCCGCGAGGAGGACATCGCCCGGCTCTCCCCGCTCAAGCACCGCAACCTGAACCTGCTCGGCCGCTACAGCTTCACCGCCTCGACCCCGGCCGCCGGCGCCCTGCGGCCGCTGCGTGATCCGGACGTGCCGGAGCCGGACGAGGACGACGACGGCAGCGAGGACTGAGCCGACGCTTACGGAGGCCGGCGGTCCAGCCTTCGAGTAAGCGGCCTCGGGGAACCCGGTGGTCCCGGCGAACTGGCACTTCTCCCATGCGGACTAGCGAGAAGCCCCCAGCGGGTTCGGCTGTGAGTCGTTGCGGTACAAGAAAGTGCCGCTGAGGTTGACCATGGTCGGCTAGACGGTGCGCCGCCTGACCGCCCTCCGGTGATCACCCGACAAAGGCGGTGCGGAAAATGTCGGGTGACCGAGGCCAGTGTCGCCGCACGATGAGGGCATGGATGACACGACCTTGGTATCCCGTTTCCTTCGCGACGGCTTCGTGAAGCTGGAGGGCGCTGTCGCGCCGCGCGTGGCCGCGGACTGCGCGCGGCTGCTGTGGCGAGAGACGGGCTGCGACCCGGATGACCCGTCGACGTGGACACAGCCTGTCCACTGGGTGGGCGGCATGGCGCAGGGGCCGTTCGCCGCCGCACCCAACTCCCCGTCGCTGCATCGCGCGTACGACCTGCTCGTCGGCGCGGGACGTTGGGAGCCGCGCTACTCGCTGGGCACGTTCCCGCTGCGCTTCCCGCACGGGGAGGAGCCGGACGATGCGGGCTGGCACATCGAGGGGAGCTATCTGCCGGAGGGCGAAAGCTGGTACTTCACGAATCTGCGCTCCCAGGGCCGGGCGCTGCTGATGCTGTTCCTGTTCAGCGAGGTCGGTGAGGAGGACGCCCCGACACGGATCCGGGTCGGCTCACACCTCGACGTGCCGAAGGTGCTGGAGAAGTACGGGGAGGACGGGGCGAGCGGGCTGACCCTCGCCCCCGATCTGGTGGCGGCGTCCGACCACCGGCCACTCGCCCTTGCCACCGGGTTCCCGGGCGACGTCTTCCTGTGCCATCCGTTCCTGGTGCACGCGGCGCAACCGCACCATGGGGTGCGGCCGCGCTTTATGGCGCAGCCTCCGCTGATGCCGGCAGCACCGTACGAACTGGAGCGGGCCGACGGCGCAAAATCACCCGTGGAGATAGCGATCCGCCGGGGCCTGGGACAGAACACCCCTGGTCCGGACGGGGACGGCACCGACCGTAGCGCCGGGTAGACGTGCTTCACGACCATCGCTGGCAAGGTGGCCGTGAGGGAAGAGGAAGGAGGCCGGGCGTGCTGGAGCGACTGAACCAGGCCATGGAGCACATCGAGTGCCATCTCGACCAGACCGTCGACGTGGGGGAGCTGGCACGCCTTGCGGCCACCTCGGAGCACCACCTGCGCCGGATGTTCTCCGCGCTCGCGGGCATGCCGCTGTCGGAGTACATCCGCCGCCGTCGGCTCACCCTCGCGGGCGCCGAAGTACTCGCGGGACGTGAGACGTTGCTGGAGATCGCGGTGCGCTATGGCTACGGCTCCGGCGAGGCGTTCGCGCGGGCGTTCCGTGTCATGCACGGCATCGGACCGGGCGAGGCCCGGCGTACCGGCGCCGCGCTCAACTCCCAGTCCCGGATGGCCTTCCGCCTCACCATCGAAGGGAGTAGCAGTATGCGATACCGCGTCGTGGACAAGGCGGACTTCACCGTCGTAGGGCTCAAGACCCGGGTACCGCTGGTGCATGCCGGGCTGAACCAGGCGATCAAGGACTTTGTCCGGGGGATCGACCCGCGGACCCTTGAGCGCCTGGAGAAGCTCTCGGACCAGGAGCCGCACGGCATCGTCGCAGTCTGCGACGGCATGGACCCCAGCCGCGTCGAGGGCACTGAACTCGACTACCACCACGGCGTGATCACCTCTGCGGCCGCTCTGGAGGGCACGACCACGTTGGCCGTCCCGGCCGGCACCTGGGCGGTCTTCACCACCTCCGGGCCGGCGCCGCAGGCCATCCAGGAGCTGTGGCGGGACGTGTTCACCGAGTGGTTCCCGTCGAACCCGTACCGCACCCGCACCGGGCCTGAGATCCTGCGCACCCGCCTGTCGCCGGAGAAGACCGAGGCCGACGCCGAACTGTGGCTAGCCGTGGAGCCTGAGCGCTGCTGAACACAGCGGTAATCCCCCAGGCAGGCGTGTGCGAGCGATCCGGTTGGCCTTTCGCACCAACCGAACCAGTCGGACCCCGGCAAGATCAATCTCCGCGGCACTCTGTCGAGCGCTTCGACATGGTCCCCGCCTGTCGTCAAACGAACGAATGACGACAGGCGGGGCGGGCGTCCAATGAACCCGGACTTTTTGGGGTCTGGCGGCGGCACAAATCCAATCGGATCCGATGACGGCTGATGACAGGGTTTGCTGACAGCTAAGGTCGAATGCGACCACCACAAGGGGGGAGCGGCATGGCCAACCTGGTCTACAAGCGGGTGTCGACCGACCAGCAGTCGACCGACCGTCAGAACCTCGTCCTGGACGAGGCCGGGATCGAGGACCCGGTCGCCTTCGAGGAGGCCGCGGGCACCTCCAGCCGCCTCCACCCGCTTCAGCGCCCGAAGTTCGCCGAGCTGCTCGTGTACGCGCGGCCGGGCGACACCGTGCACGTCTCCGAGATGTTCCGCCTGGTGCGTGGCACCGGGCACATCCTCGACGTGCTCGACGTCCTGCACCGCGACCGCCTCGCCCTGCGCATCCACGACGGCGCGTTCTCCGCGATGGACCTCACCGCCCGCCATCCGCGCACCGGCGAGTTGTTGTCCACCGTGAAGTTCATGGTGCAGACCCTCGCTGCCGCCGGCGAACTCCAACGCGACCTCCAGCGCGAGCTGACGTACGACGGGCTGCGGGCCGCCGAGGCGAAGGGCAACAAGGGCGGGCGCCGCCCGGCCGTCCCGGCCGGCAAGACCGAGGCCGTGCGCGCCGCGTACCTGGAAGGCCGCTCCATCGCGGCCCTCGCCCGCGACCACGGCGTCAGCCGCGGCGCCATCCGAACCGCCGTCGCGGACCTCCTGCCCGAGTACACGGCCGCCGACCCGGGCACCCCAGCCCCTGAGCTGTCGGTCGTCCTCGACATGCCGGGCAAGGTGGCCGACTTCCTCCGCACCGCCGAGCTGGCGCCCGCAGAGCGCGCCGCGCTCGACCAGGGCGTAACCGTACGGCGCGGCCAGGGCTACACCCTGCGCATCACCGCCGCGCCCGCGATCCACCACCGACTCCTCGGCCTCTGCCAGGCCCTCGACGGCGCCGCGGCGGTCCCGGCCCAGCGCAAGGCCCGCCGTGAGTACGAGAACCGCGTCAACCTGCATGCCCCCACTACGGACATCGGCAGTCAGTCACGCTCCGCTACATGACGGGTAACGGCAGCTTCACGAGTACAGGGCCTGGATGAATACCCGCTCGAGTCGATGGTTCAGCACGGTGAATCGCGGATCAGGCAGTCCGGCAGTGGCTCCGAACACCCGCAGCAGGTGCGGCGGCAGCAATCGTTCCAGGGCATCCCTGCCGTGGCTGTCGATGTGTAGCCGATAGCCCTGCCGACGGGAGGTCAACGCCGAATCTCGTTCGTAGACAGCAACTTCGATTCCGGCCCGGCGTAACCCCTGAGCGAGGCCGAGGCCACCGAGACCAGCCCCGATGACGATCACTCGAAAACTCATGACGCTCCCTTCGCGCACAACAACGGAAGGGACGCACAGGTCGCACTCGATGGTGTGGTGTGCAGCGGAAGCTGACCGGACTAACCCATACCGGCCCATGGTCTTCGCGCGTCCGTAGCCATGACGATAGTGACCAGAGCGCCGACCATCAAGCAGATGCGTAACGCGCGGCCGGTATCGCCGAAGAGAACCTGTTCATCGAGAAGATCAGCGGCAAGCCCGCCCCCAACCGAAGCTCGACTCTCTGCGGGAAAAGCTCACCGGCGGTGACGAAGTCGTGGTAACCCGGCTGCGCCGACTCGGACGTGGCCAAGCCTGGCGTAGCCGCTGGTCAGCGGGTGTGGTTGGCTCCAGGGCCCGATGAGGCTTGTCAGCTCGCGCCTGGCCTGTGCGCGGCAACGTCAACCTGTCGGGGTTTATCTGTCCTCGCCGCGGCTATGCGAGGCAAGAGCAGAACCTCTCTTCCAGCGGCGAGCACCCGCCCTAGGCGACGGACTTCCGCAACGCCGCCAACTCATCCGCACGCGGATCACTGACGTCGACCGATTCCGGGCTGTTGAAGATCCGCACCAGCCGCGTATCGGGTTCGAACTGGGGCCATCCGGGATTGCCGTGCTCGGCGAAAGCCACCCACGCCGAATGGATTTCGTCGGCCAGTGCCTGGGGTGGGTTGGGACCGGTCAGTGCGTGCGCACCGTTGAGCGCATCGAAGACGAAGGGCACCTCCAGCACGTGGCACGCACCGAGCCCGTCGATGCCCGACGGCCAGGCGAACTCGTAGGCGTAGGTCGGCGCGCCCGCCGCGGCGATCGATTGCGCGAGGTGCAAGGTGTCGGAACGGAAGGCCCGATCAGTGATGATCGCGGCAAAGATATCCGCGGGCGCGGCCGACGGGCGGTTCGCCCCATAGATATCCGCTAGCGCGGGATCCATTCCATAGCGAGCGAGCACGAAAGGCAATGTCTCCGTGGTGATTCCGGCGGCAATACCGGTCGGGACCGTGAAGAAGCGGAACTCCTCCGCAGTGCATCCCGCGATGAACGGCACAGCCCGATCAGTCTGCTCGGCGAGCACAGTGAGCGGCCTGCCCTCGACCACCTCACCATCGATCACAGGAAGCAAACTCATGATGCCGAGGCCGTTCGCGATGATCGACGAACCCCAGCGCTTCGGATCAGGATCGCTGATCAATTCGAGTGCGAGCGCATCCTGCGCGGCACGCAGTTCATCCGGGCCGAGGCGCCCGAAATCGTCCGCTACGGTATTGATCCCGAGCATCGTGGCCAATTCACCGGCCAGTTTGCGCGCATCTTCGGCGGCGACCGCCGCGGAGCCATTGCCGCTCTGCATAATCGCCTGCCGGAACAATCCGCGCGACAGCGGCGAAGCCATCAGCAACGCCACACTCATCCCGCCCGCCGACTCACCGAATATCGTGACCCGGTTCGGATCCCCGCCGAACGATTCGATGTTCTCCTGCACCCACCGCAGGGCGAACAGTTGATCGTGCAGCCCGCGGTTGAGCGGAGCGTCCGCCACCGCCGCGAATCCGGAAATGCCGAGCCGATAGTTGATCGAAACCAGCACGACCCCATCGCGCGCGAACCCCGCACCGTCGTAGATCGCCCTCGCATTGGACCCCCGGACATAGGCGCCGCCGTGAATCCACACCATGACCGGCAGTCCCGAACCGCCCGGATCCGGCGTCCACACATTGACATTCAGATATTCGTCGCCCGGTATCCCGTCACTGCCGATCAGCGCATGAATCGGCGGGGCATACGGCGATTGCACACAGGTGGCGCCATGGGTGAGCGCATCCCGAACGCCCTGCCAGTCCGGCACCCGCGACGGCAGCCGGAACCGCGCGGGCCCCACCGGCGCCGCCGCATACGGCACTCCGAGAAATGCGCTCACTCCGGCGGTCGTCCGGCCACGAATCTTGCCGCCGGTGACGGAAACGATCGGTTCCATGGGTCTCCTTCGTCCGACTCGATTCTCTACGCCGCGCCGCCCCAAGACCACAGAATCCATCAGCTCGCACAACTTCGGAATGGCCGACGATGCGCGGCCGTGGTGCGGGCCTACACCGGCCACCAGCACGGCAGGACCGACGCAAGGCATACGCAAGCCGACGCAAGACCTCCGCAACTATCGAACGGCAGAGTCGGATTCATGAACGAGACATTCGATGTGGTCATCGTGGGAGCCGGACCGGTCGGGCTGATGCTGGCGGGCGAACTGCGCCTCGGCGGCGTGGATGTGCTGGTGGTCGAACGGCTGATGGAACCCGATATGACCATCAAGGCCGGTGGCATCAATGTGCCCACCGCACAGGCCTTCTACCGCCGTGGACTGCTGGCCGATCTGATCGAACAGCAGAACGCCGCACTGGAGCGCTTTCGCGCCGCCGGTACGTACCTGAGCCCCGAGGTGACCACCAAGCGCCCGCCGTTCGTCGGTCATTTCGCGGGCATCATGCTCAGTACATCCCATGTCGACTTCGACGATCCGGCCTTCGCCGACCTGGGCCCGGGCGCCGAGGCGGTCATGGTGGCCCAGCAGGGGATCGAGGCGATCCTGGCCCGGCGCGCCGCCGAGCTCGGCGTCCAGATTCGTCGCGGCGTCGAGCTGACCGAATTCGATGACGACGGAACCGGTGTCACCATTCGCGTCGGCGACGATACCGTCCGCGCGGACTGGTTGGTCGGGTGCGACGGCGGCCGCAGCACGGTCCGCAAACAGGCCGGATTCGATTTTCCGGGGCTGGATCCGGAGATCACCGGACATCAGGCGCTGGTCGAGATGACCGGCGCGGAACAGCTGCGACCCGGCTGGAACTCCACCGACAATGGAATCTATGTCAATGGCCCGATGCCGGGTCGTATCGCCACCGTGGAACTCGACGGCCCGCCCGCCGATCGCACCGCGCCGGTGACCGCGGCCGAATTGCAGGCCAGCCTGCGCGCGGTCTCGGGAGTGCCGGTCGAGATCACTGCCGTGCACTCCGCGACCCGGTTCACCGATAACACCCGCCAGGTCACCGACTACCGCAACGGCCGTATCCTGCTGGCGGGCGATGCGGCCCATGTGCATTCGCCGTTCGGCGGACAGGGCCTCAATCTCGGCATCGGCGACGCGGTCAACCTCGGCTGGAAACTGGCCGCCGTGGTGCGCGGCGATGCGAACGAGACCCTGC
>NZ_JBEXLC010000191.1:0-14907 GCF_040609795.1 Nocardia sp. NPDC004604 | reverse complement strand
TCGGGTTGCTCGGCGAGTTGACCCGCGAGGGCGTCGAGGCCGATTTTCGAGCCGCCATCGCCTATGCCCGCGAGCACGGCCAGGCCGCCGATAAGACCGGTGTACTCGGCTTCAGTCTCGGCGGACATTTGGCCTACTTCGCCGCCACCCGCCTCGACCTGGACGCGGCGGCGATCTTCTACCCCGGCTGGCTCACCACATCGGGGACCGCGCTGAGTCGGCCGGAGCCGCTGCTGGCAGCGACCGAAGGGATCGCCAAGGATGATGTGCGGCTGTTGATGTTCTTCGCCGAACTCGATCACGTCATCGATGCAGAACAACGCGAGCAGATCGGCGCGGCGTTGAACAATGCCGGTGTGCGCCATGAGCTGGTGGTCTACCCCGGCGCGAAGCACGCCTTCTTCTTCCCGGGGCGAGAGCCCTACGATGCGGCGGCCGCCGAGGACTCGTGGCGGCGGGCGTCCGAGCTGTTCGCCGCCGAACTGAGCTGATTCCGAGCCGGAATGCAGAACGCCCGACCGGCCCTGTCTCCCCCTCCGAAGACAGGCCCGATCGGGCTGTAATAAAGATGCCTCGGAATACTTGACAGGGCCTTAAAGGGGGCTTAAAGGAGACGCGTCAAACGGATCAGTTCCGCTTGCCGCCCAGCTGGGCCAGGAAATCGGCGTTGGTCGGGGCCTTGCGCAGACCCTCTAGCAGTAGGTCGATGGCCTGCTGACCGTCCACGGCGCCGAGCGTACGGCGCAGCAGGTGGTTGGCCGCCAATTCGTCTGGGGCGAGCAGCAATTCGTCCTTGCGGGTGCTGGACTGCGCGATATCGATGGCCGGGAAGACGCGGCGGTTCGCGGTCGCGCGATCGAGTTTCAGCTCGGCATTGCCGGTGCCCTTGTACTCCTCGAAGATCACGGTATCGGCCAGCGATCCGGTCTCGACCAGGGCGGTGGCGATGACGGTGAGCGAGCCGCCGTGCTCGATATTGCGTGCGGCGCCGAGGAATCGCTTGGGCGGCGCGAGTGCGGTGGCGTCCACGCCGCCGGAGAGTATGCGCCCGGAGGCCGGGGCGGCATTGTTGTAGGCGCGGGCGAGGCGGGTCAGCGAATCGAGTAGCACGACCACGTCCCGGCCCATTTCGACCAGGCGTTTGGCATGTTCGATGGCGAGTTCGGCCACCGCGATATGTTCGCGGGGCGGGTGGTCGAAGGTGGCGGCGGCGATATCGGCGGGTACCGATCTGGCCAGATCCGTCACCTCCTCGGGCCGCTCGCCGACCAGTACGAGCATCAGCTCGCACTCCGGGTGGTTCTTCGCGATACCGTGCGCGATCGCTTGCAGCACAGAGGTTTTGCCCGCCTTGGGCGGTGCGACGATGAGCGCGCGCTGCCCCTTGCCGATGGGCATGGCCAGATCGGTGACCCGGGTGGTCATGGCATGGGGTTCGGTCTCCAGGCGCAGCCGCTGGTTGGGGTAGATGGGGACCAGGTCCTCGAATTTCGGGCGAGTCGCGGCCCGGCTGGGGTCCTGTCCGTTGACGGATTCGATATCGACGAGCGGGTCGAGTTTGTCGCCGCGTGCGGGTTCGGTCGTGCCGGTGATGAAATCGCCACGGCGCAAACCGTATTCGCGGATCAGCCGGGGTGGCACGTGCACGTCATGCGGGCCGGGGAGATAGCCGTCGACGCGAAGAGCGGCGGCGCGGTTGTCGGGGATCTCGAGAATGCCGCCGACGGATCGTCCGGGGTTCGCCGCGGCGTCCCCATCGGATGGTGTGGGAAAAGTGTTGTCTTTCATGGTGTTTCCTTCGAATTTCGTGGGTACGGCGAACGGCCGTAGAGGCAGCGGCGATGCGCTCGCTGCGATGAATGTCCCTGTGCGCTATGGGAAGCGGATTCACGGGAGTGTGGAACCGTGGTGGGAAGAGAAGAGATCTCGTGGGAAGCCCGGCGACGATCGGCCGGGATGGCCATCCACAAGGACAGGGCCGAGGGTACAGCTCCGAACGATTGTGCGCAATGGTTCGAGTCGGAGTTGGTCAACAGGACCGGTAACAGGGCACGCTTTGGTATCGATCTTCGCCTGCTGTAAACTATTCGGCGGCGTGTCTCGTATCGGTCCATATCCGGCTACTCGGCGCAGGCAGGAGATACGCATGGCCGACTTCGCCCCGTTCTACGAGCAAGTTCAGTCGCACTACGATGTCTCCGACGACTTCTACCGGCTATTTCTCGACCCCTCGATGACCTACAGTTGCGCCTACTTCGAGCGCGATGACATGACCCTCGAACAGGCCCAGCTGGCCAAGATCGACCTCGCGCTCGGCAAGTTGGATCTGCAGCCGGGGATGACCCTGCTCGATATCGGATGTGGCTGGGGCGCAGCAATGTTCCGCGCGGTCCAGCGCTATGGCGTCGAGGTCGTCGGACTTACCTTGAGCCGCAACCAATATGAGCACGTCCGTGCCGAGAGCGATCGGCGCGCGGTCGCGGGCGTCGAGATCCGGCTACAGGGCTGGGAGGAATTCGACGGCAACGCGGACCGGATCGTCAGCATCGGCGCCTTCGAACACTTTCGGCGGAAGCGCTACGCCACCTTCTTCGAACGCTGCCATCACATGCTGCCCCCCGATGGGCGGATGCTGCTGCACACCATCATCGGTCATACCCTCAACGACCTACGGCGCATGAATATTCCGGTGACCCGGGAGGACGCGCTGTTCCACATCTTCGTCAAGCGCGAGATCTTCCCCGGCGGTCAGCTGCCGCAGCCCGCGGAGGTCACCCGGCTGGCCGGACAGGCCGGATTCGGCACCGAGCAGATCCAGCCGTTGCGCCTGCACTACGCGCGCACCCTGGACCAATGGGCCCAGGCCCTGGTGGACCATCACGACGAGGCGATTCGGATCGCCTCCGAAGAGGTCTACGCCAGATACCTGAAATACCTCACCGGATGTGCCGACCACTTCCGCAGCGGGCACCTCGATGTCATGCAGTTCACGTTGGTGAAGTGAGCCCGGCGCACGGCCGGGCATCGGGTCAGAGCACGGCTTGGGTCTGGGTCACCTTGGCGACGAGTTTGTTCGCGTCATCATGGATTTCGGTTTCCACCACGATGAACGACCGTCCGGCGTGCAGCGGCCGCGCCGAGGCGATCGCATGACCGGACCGCACGGCCCGCAGGAAATTCGATTTGGACTCGACCGTCGTCGTGCCCTGTTTGCCCTCGGGCAGATTCAGGAACGCGCAGACCGCGGCCGTCGCGTCCGCGAGTGACATCAGCACACCGCCGTGCAGCACTCCGCCCAGCGTGCACAGCGATTCGTCCCACGCGATCCGGCTGCGCACCAGTGCGGTGCCGTGTTCGAGCACCTCGACCCCGAGGCGCTCGGTGAACGGCATGGACTGGTGAAAGAGCTTGGTGCCCACCTCATCGATCATGACCTCAGCCTGCCCGACGGACCCGGCGCGCGTCGATTACCCCGGAGGTAATCAGCAGTACGAGCAGTGCGGTCGCACCGCCGCACAGCAGCACGGTCGAGGGTGAGGTCCGGTCCACGATCACCCCGCCGACCAGCGCGCCCGCACAGAAGGTCGCCTGGAATGACGCCGTGAACAGCACCGATGCCACCTCGGGGGCGTCGGGCAGCGCGTTGGCGAACCAGGTCTGCAGGACGACCGGGATCCCGCCGTATCCGACACCCCAGACGATCAGCAGTGCGACGGCGCCGAACTCCCATCGGCCGAGCAGCGGCAGCGCCAGCATCGCGGCCGCCATGGCGGCCGCCGCACAGCCGAGCGCGGTCCGGGGACGGCCGAGCAGGGTGCCGCCCAGGAAGTTTCCGGCAATGCCAGCCGCGCCGTAGATCAGCAGCAGGACCGTGATGGCCCCCGCGCTCACCTGGGTCACCTGCTCCAGGAACGGGGTGACGTAGGTATAGGTGCCGAATTGTGCAAGCACCACGAAAAGGGTTGCGAGCAGGGCGATTCGGACGGTGGTGCCGCGCAGTCCAGTGCGCAGCGCGGTGACGTTCACGGCCTGCTGAGCGGGCAGCGATGGCAGTGCGAATGCCAGTAGGGCCAGCACCACCGCCGACAGTATGGCCAGGACGACGAATGCGGCCCGCCAGCCCGCCAGGTGGCCGACGAAGGTGCCCGCGGGCACACCGAGCACCGAACCCAGCGGGACCGAAGAGAAGATCACCGCAGTGGCCCGGTTCGCCGACTCCGGCGGCACCAGCCGACCGGCCAGTCCGGCCGCGATCGACCAGTAACCGCCGACGGTGATCCCGATCAGCACACGGGATACCAGCACCACCCAGAACTGCGGCGCGGTTGCGGCCACCGCATTGGCGATCACCAGCAGCAGCGTGCAGCCGCACAGCAACAGACGGCGATCGACGCGGGCGGCCGCGACGGTCACCAGGGGAGCGGCGATCGCGGCGAGCAGCCCCGGCATGGTCATCATGAGTCCGGCCATGCCGTCGGAGATCGTGAAATCGGATCCGATCGAGGTAAGCAGGCCGATCGGCAGAATCTCGGTCGTCACGATCGAGAAGATGCCGAGCATGACCGCGATGACGGCAAGCCAGCGAATCAGCGGTGGCCGGGTGATCGGGATGGGGGAGCGTTCGAGAGCGATGGACATGCGCTCCAGTTCAGCAATCTGCGTCGCCGAGTTCCGGCGGGTTTCCGCCGCGAATGCTCCGATGCTCGACCAGCGTGCCTACGGCGGTGGCCAGGCCGAACTGGGTGCCACGTCAGCCGAGCCGGGCAACTACCCGGCGCGGCAGATGCGGCAGCACCACATCGATGAGCCGCCACGGCCATGCCGGAACGCATGCGCGAATCCGCTCCTGCTCGATCGCCCGCACCATCGCCGCGACGCCCTTCTCCAGCGGCGCGACCATCCGTGCGTCACCGGCCTTCGCCGCCATATCGGTGGCGATGAATCCCGGCAGCAAGGTGGTGACGGCGATCGGTGACTGCGCGAATTCGACGGTCAGCGCCTCGCCCAAGGCAGCCAGTCCGGCCTTACTTGCGGAGTAGGCCGCCTTCGTGCCCGGCAATCCGCGCACCGCGCTCATCGAGGACACCAGCACCAGGTGGCCGCCCTGCTGGCCGCGGAAGATCTCCAATGCCGCCTCGGTCTGGGCGAGCGCGCTGACGAAATTGGTGGTGGCCGTTGCGAGATTGGCATTCGCCCGACCGGTGCCGATCGGCGCGCCCTTGCCGATACCGGCATTGACGATCACGCGGTCCAGTCCGCCCAGTTCATCGCGCAACTGCGCGAATACCGGTGGCACGGCCGCGTGATCGTCGACGTCGAGTGCGCGGACCGCGACCTTGATCCCCGGATGTGCGGCGGTGAGTTCATCGCGCAGCGATTCGAGCGCGTCGAGTCGGCGGGCACACAGGGCGAGGTCGCGGCCCTTGGCGGCGAAATCCCGCGCCATCGCAGCGCCGAGTCCGGCGCTCGCACCGGTGATCAGGATCTTGGTCCGCGTCATGGTCGCGACGATAGCGCTGGACTCAGCCGCCGAACGAACCGGTGCTCACGCGCGGCACCATATGCCAGGCACCGCAATTCACCGTCTTGAAGGCCACATCGGTCGGCGCGATCTCGGCGCGGACCGGACGATTTCTGGTGAAGTCGTTAGCGATGATGTAGTGCTGATCGGTGTTATCGCCATCGACCTTGCGCAGCCGTCGCCAGTCGCAGCCGACCGCAAGATCGGGGGTGCCGGGGGCCTCCCAGGTACCGGGCAGGATGTCGACACCAACCAGGTAGACGCCATCCTCGGTGATGGTGTTCGCGGGCTGGGCGGCCGCGGTGCCCGCGCCCAGCAGTGTCGCGGTGGACGCCATTGCCCCCGCGATCACGAGCGTGCTTGCACGCATACTGCTTGCTCCTAGCGTCGTTCTCGGGCCGCCGCCGGCGGCTGACCTGCGGAGATCCCCGTATCTCCGGGGCAAAGGTCTACCAGACTCAGCGGTCGATTTCGGCGGATTCGGAGATTCCTGTCACATATCCAGTCGGTTGCGCATTACTGCGATCCAACTTCACTGTGTCGGCGGTGATTCCACTCGCGCGAGTTCCCGCGATACCTCTTATATGAGTGGTATTTGTCCGGTGGTCGATGTCGCGGACAGACGGTCGACCTGCGGGACGGCGTGTGCCGGTCTGTGTACCGACGATGGGATTGCCGCCGTACTGGCCGCCGACCGGGCACTACTGCATTGGCGTGCGATGCGCGGCCTCGGCGATTCGGGGCTGGCCGAACAGGCGGTGCAGGAAACGCTGCTGCGGGCCTGGCGCTCCTGCGCGATGTTCGACGGACGCAAGGGCACGGTCCGCACCTGGCTGCTCGCCATCCAACGCAACGTCATGATCGATATCGCCCGCGCCCGGGCCGTCCGTCCCGCGGATACCGAATGGGACGAGATCGGGCAACTCGGTGATATCAGATACGCGAACCCGGACTTCGCCGACCACCTCGTCGACTGTCTGCTCGTCGCGGAGCTGCTCGCCCGCCTGCCCGAATCCCAGCGCATCGTGGTGGTGGAGGTGATTCTGCGGGATCGGGCCTACCAAGAGGTCGCCGATGATTTCGGCATTCCGGTCGGCACCGTGAAGACCCGGGTCCACTATGCCCTCCGCTCGATGCGCCGCCTGCCGATAGGGGCCTGAATCCGGCCGACTATGCCCACCGCGTCGCGTCCCGCCAGCGGGGGCGGAGGCTTCGAGCCGCCGAATCCGACCACACCGCCTGCGCTGTCGGAGCCGCTGGTGCAGCAGATGCCGCACAGCACCCACACTCGATTTCAGCGCGCGGACGCGAGGTGACGACATCGGGCGGCATGACCGGGGCTCATCGGTCACGCGCCGAAGATCCCTCGGTTCAGAACCCGGATTCAGCCGTTCAATAGAATGTAAGACAGAAATACGGCGCAATATCAGAATTATCTGCATCGCTATGGAGCATCCTGGTGATGAATATTCATACTGGACTCGGCCCCGCTGGTGATGCGCCTCACACCTCGCATCTGACCTCCGCTGCGGCGCTGTCGCTCAATCCTCAACACATATGTCCAGGAGCTTTTGCCTGTGAAAATCGGAATCCCCCGCGAAATCAATAACTGCATAGCGATGACCTCAGCCGGGGTCCACGAACTTGTCTCCGACGCGCATGAGGTGTTCGTCGAATCCGGCGCCGGTCCCGGGTCATCGTTCTATGACGCGGACTACCTGCGGGTGGGTGCGACGATCATGGAGTCCGCCGACGATGTCCGGGGCACGGCGGAGGTGGCCGCACCGGAATCAATCCACACGATGACCCGCGCCGCACAGCGGAGGACACCCTCGAACCCGACATTTGTCGCGACCGCCGGCACCGAAGGAATGGACGCATGACGATCCCCGACCTCCAGAACCAGACGAACAGGAACGGGAATTCGCAGCCGGCACTCCCGACCACCGAGTCGGAGGGTTACGCCCGCGGATTGAATCCCAGAACGATCCAGATGATCGCGATCGGCGGGGCGATCGGCACCGGTCTGTTCTACGGCGCGGGCGGTGCGATCGCGCAGGCGGGGCCAGCGTTGATCCTGACGTACCTCGTTGCGGGCCTGGCCATCTTCGTGATCATGCGGGCACTCGGCGAGCTGCTGACGTACCGGCCGGTTTCCGGCAGCTTCGCGGAGTACGCCCACGAGTTCCTCGGCCGTTTCACTGGATTCGCCACCGGTTGGACGTATTGGGCGGTGTGGGTGACCACCTGCATGGCCGAGATCACTGTCGCGGGCAAGTACATCGAGTACTGGTTCGACATCAAGCCGTGGATCACCGCACTGGTCGTGTTGACCGTGCTATTCGGGGCGAACTTGATCTCGGTACGGCTGTTCGGAGAGGCCGAATTCTGGTTCTCCGCTGTCAAGATCACCGCGATCGTCGGCATGATCCTGATCGGGATCGGGGTCTTGACAATCGGATTCGGTCACGCCGCGCACCCGTCGGTTGCCAACCTCTGGGCTGACGGCGGGGTGTTCCCCCATGGCTTCGGGCAGTCCCTGATGACATTGCAGATCGTGCTGTTCGCCTATGTCGGCGTCGAACTCGTCGGCGTGACCGCGGGCGAGGCGCGTGACCCCAAGAAGACGCTGCGGAAAGCGATCAACACCCTTCCGTTCCGCATCGGCCTGTTCTACATCGGTTCGCTTCTGGTGATCCTGTCCGTTGCCAGTTGGCGAAACTTTCATTCGGGAAAGAGTCCGTTCGTCGAAGTCTTCGAGCAGATCGGAATCCCCGGCGCCGCTGGCATCATCAACTTCGTGCTGCTCACCGCCGCACTGTCATCGTGTAACTCGGGCATTTACTCCACCGGGCGGATGCTCCGCAGCCTGTCGCTGCGAAGGGAAGCGCCTGCCGCGGTCGGCACACTCAGCTCCCGCTCGGTGCCATTCGCCGGAATCTGCCTCTCCGCGGGCGTCATGGTCGTCGGCGTAATCGTCAACGCCATCTCCCCCGACAAGGCATTCGCCTACATCACCTCGGTGTCCACCATCGGCATCATCTTCGTCTGGGGAGTCATTCTGGTCTGCCACATGATCTACCGCGCCCGCGTCAAGGCCGGTGTCCTGCCGGCCAGCGACTACCGACTGCCCGCCGCGCCGGTGACCACCTGGCTCGCGCTCGGACTCCTCGGTCTGGTTGTCTTCCTGCTGTTCTTCACCGACAGCGGGCGCATCGCGCTCATGGTCGGCGCCGTGTGGGCGGTGGTCGTCACCGTGGGATATCTCATGATGACCCGGCTCGGGTCAGAAGATCGCAAGCAAGGAGGGTTCTTCCCGCGGCGGCAGGGCGTACGCGTTTGATGGCCACGCAGATTTCTGCCCGGTACCCATCGAGGCTCGAGCCCGACATGGATAGCCAGATGTCTCCGCATCCCGGGGAACCAGACGTGCACCTCGCAGTGCAACTCGGTAATGTGCGCTTCGATTTCACGGCGTGCGCCACTGCAGCCTTGTCGTTCATACAAGATTGCCGTGACCGCCACTATCCGATGCATCTCGCAGTGATCCTTGATGACACCCGCAGGTACCCACGCTTGCCCAATGAACGCCTGTACCTGCAGCACTGAACCAGATGACAACCGGCGACGCCGCTGGGCGCTGAGTGCGAGGTGGAGCAACGGCGCCGGGGGTGTGTTCCCAGTTATCAAGGAACGTGGTCGGCACGCTCGTCGTGTTCCGCTGACACCGGCCTCCTCGACCGGACGGGCAGCGGCGTCATCCGGTCGAGGAGTCGGTCGCGGAGTACGAGGGTGTGGAACAGGACCGCGCACATGTGGGCCGTGAACGTCAGGAACAGCAGGTTCGCCAGAATCGTGTGGGCCTGCCGCAGCATGGCGTAGGTGTTCGGGGCGTGGGGCGCGATGGCCGGCAGGCGCAGGTGCTCGTAGATCACGATCGGGGTCCCGGCGCTCGAGAGCATGGCCCATCCGATCAACGGCTGCGCCAGCAGCAGCGCGTAGAGCAGGTACTCGGTTCCCTTCGCCACCAGGCGCTCCAGGGGGCGCATGGTGGACGGGAACGGCGGCGGCCGGTGCAGCAGACGGTTCCCGATCCGGATCACCACCAGGACGAGGATCGCGACCCCCAGCGGTTCGTGGATGGCCCGCAGGCGGTGGTAGTCGGTCAGCGAGGCCATCATGGTGGCGCCGACGACGAGTTGGGCGATGACCAGGACCGCCATGATCCAGTGCAGTAGGCGCGAAGGAAGGGCGTATCGGGTCGGCTCAGCGGGCACCGAGCACCTCCTCGACGGTGATGGCACTTGGCTGTGCGGGTTCGCCGGATCGGCGGGTGAAGGACCGGGCATAGACCGCCGACCGTGCGCTGAGCAGGGGATCGTCCGACGGCGTGATGCCGACGGGCAGCACGAGCGGGTCGAAGTTGATGTCCCGGGCGTTGCCCGGCCCCTCGGTCTGCACCGAGTCGATCGTCACGGTGCCGACGTCGATGGTGCGCCTGCCCTCGGGCCAGGCCTTGGTGGCGTCGTTGGTCTGGTCGCCGGGTTCGCCGATCGTGAGCAGCAGGCGCCACCGCAGCGGTCCGGTGGCGACCGCGCGGATCAGCGCGTCGAAGAGGTAGTTCTTACCGGGCTGTGCCTGGTCGGCGGGTTCGGGTGGTTGCTCGGGGACGAGCATCCAGCGCACCGCAGCCGTGCCCCCGGCGGCGTCGGTGACACCGAACGCGTTGAGCCCGCGGAAGGTGCTGTCGGCGAACCCGGAGGTCGGCGGGTGTTGCCGGATGATCTCCATAGCCGCCGCGGTCTCCGGGTGCCCGGCCAGGAACGCGGCCATCTTCTCCGGATCGGGTTTTCCCGTTCCGGTAACGGGTTTGGCGGCGAGCAGTCGTTCGTAGAAGCCTGCCGGGGTGCTGTCGGGGAAGACCGGGAGGTTGACCATCGCGGTGCGCCACTGCTCCCCGTTCGGCAGCGTGAACTGCAGCCCCAGGCCGCGGACTGTGGCGTTCGCGTCGGTGGCGTAGGGCAGGCTTCCCGAGAGCGAGAACCGGCCGGTCACCGGAACCCGTCCGGGCTGGAAGACGACGGCGGTGGACACCGCGGCGCCCGCCCCGTTGCTCTCGAAATATCCAGTGGCACTGAGTCCCTTGGCATGGTTGCGCCGGAAGCCTTCGTGCTTGCCGTTCAGCTGCTCGAATCGGTCGACTATTCGCGACGATGTCAACGCGTCCGGCGTCAACCAGCCCTTGGCGTAGAGGAAACCGCCGACGTCGACCGCGGCGATCCCCCCGACGGCGGCCAATCCGAGGAGGACACCGCGCCGACTGATTTCCGTGTGTGTCCCGGGATCCGCCCGTTCGGTGTCGTCCTCCATCGGCTCTCCTCTTCTCTCCCATGAGGTGTGCAGCTCGTGGGATGGGGTTCTCTCGGTGGGCCCGTTGAGTGGAACTCGCCCTATCGGCCGGCGGCGGGGGGTGCGACCGGCGCCGGGGTCACCAGGGCGACATGCCACTGGCCCTTGACGCCCTCGCCGTTGGTCTGGCCCGGCGCGTCATCCTTGGCGAACCGGTACAGCGGGTGGCCGTCGTACACCGCCTGCTGTGCCCCGCCGTCCGGGCGGGTGAGGGTGCTCAGTGCGCCGGGGAGGTTCGTCCCGTCGGCGGCTCTCGGGGCGCCGAGCGTCGGCGGCCAGGTCGTGGCGCACTGCCCGACGCAGGCGGAGGAGGTCGGGGTGTCCGGTGTGAACCAGTACAGGGTGTAGCCGGCCGCGTCGGTCACGACGGTGCCGAGGGCGGTGGTGGCTGCGCCGAGCCGCGCCACGGGGGCGCCGTCGGCCGGGGCGGCGGAGGCGTGCGGGGCGGAACTGGTCGGCTGTGCGTCCTGCGCGGCGGTGTCGTTGCCGCAGGCGGACAGCAGCACCAGCGCGGCGCCGAGCCCGATGCACTGTGCCGGTAGCGTTCGCGTCTTCATCGTTGTCTCGCTTCCGTTCGTGATCGCAGTTGTGCGAGCTGAACTGGAATACGGCTGCGGGGCGGCGCACATTCACTTCGCGACTGTGTGACATGTCACTCGTCTGGTGTCCCGGCGACGTGAATGATCCGAAGGGGCGGTCCGTATACCGGGTGAGGACATCGCTGGTGACCGGCGCGTTGGGACACGATGGGTGCGGAGGTGAAGGCATGCGGCTGATCTCGCAGCGCCGGCATGTCGGTGGGCTCGGAGATGAATCTGCGCTGCGCGCAGCGTACGAGGACCACGCTGGCGAGCTGTTCCGGTTTGCGCATCGCTCTCTGGGTGACGCGGGCGGCGCCGAGGAGGCCGTGCAGGAGACCTTCCTGCGCGCCTGGCGGGCGGCGCACAGCTTCCAACCGGACACCGCGTCGCTGCGCACCTGGTTGTTCTCGATCTGCCGCAACATCGTCATCGACATCAGCCGTGCCCGGGCCAGTCGGCCGCCGCTGGCCGACACCGAACCGATCGATACCCCCAGTGCCGCGCAACCTCTGGAAGAACTGGTGGTGGGTCTGCAGGTGGAGGAGGCCCTGCGCCGGTTGTCCGAGCAGCATCGTCAGGTTCTCGTCGAGGTGCACCTGCGCGACCGGCCGGCCGCCGAGGTCGCCGCTCAGCTCGGGATCCCCGAGGGCACCGTCCGCAGCCGCGTCTACTACGGTCTCCAAGCTCTCAAACTCGTACTGGAAGAAATGGGGTGGCACGGTGAGTACTGATCAGTGCCGGCAGATACGAACCCACCTCGGTATGCACGCCCTCGGCCGGCTCGAACCGGCCGCGACCGTGGCGCTGCAGGCGCACCTCGACGGCTGCCCGGACTGCCGGTCCGAACTGCGCGAACTGCGCGGCGTCGCCCAGGTCCTTCGCCAGGCCGACCCCGAGCGGGTCGACGATCAGCCTGCCGGTCCGCCCCCGGCGCTGCGCACCGCGGTGTTCACCGCAGTCGAACAGGAACGACGCCGGAAGCGCTCGGTCCGGACCGCGCAGCGCGTCGCCGTGGCGGCGGCGGTGCTGATCGTCGCGCTGGGGGGAGTCTTCATCGTCACGTCGCAGCTGGCCACGAACTCCCCGCAGGGCACGAACTCTCAGCCGGTCGCCTTCGCCGAGCAGCCCGCCGGGGTGCACGCTTCGGCCAGCGTGGAGAACCGCAACTGGGGCACCAGCATCGCCCTCGATGTCACCGGCTTGCCGCAGGGCCAGCGGTACGCCGTGTGGCTCCAACGCCCGGACGGCAGCAGAATGCCCGCCGGTAGTTTCGTCGCGGGCGGCGAGAAGAAGATGTCCATGCAGATGGCGGTCGGACTACCCATGTACGAGGCAGTGGCCCTGGGCATCAGCACTCCCACCGACCCGAGCCCCCTCCTCCTGGCACCGCTCCACTCCTGACGTACTCGGGACCTGGCACGTAAGGCGGACATACCCGACTCGTTCACCTGGCACGACTTGCGTCACTGGTGTGCGTCCGCGCTGATCTACCAGGGGCACCGATGCGAAGACCGCGCTGAAGCGCCTAGGTCACGCGACCGCATTTATCACGGGGGAGGTGTACGTGGATCGTTTCGAGGGGCATGAGTCTAGAACTCGCGAGACTGTGGACGCTATGCTCTCCCGTAACAACAGCACCAGCAGTAACACCGGGAGCGCTACCGCGTAGGTTGATCGGCTGGCGGCGCTCACTGGACCATCACGGGACTAGGGAGCTGCTTTGTCTATCTACCAGGCATTTTGCGTGAAGCCGAGCATTATCAGGACCGGTATCTGCGGCGTCGTCACGGCTGCCGTGGTGGTGACGCTGTCCGGGCTGGCTCCGGCCGCGCTCGCCGATCCGGCATCGCCGGAAATGGCCACGAAACTCGCAGGCAAGACAATATTTGTCGACCCGGGTCATCAGGGTCCCAACCACGCCGAAAACCTGGCGAGGCAGGTGAGCAACGGACGCGGTGGCACCAAGGACTGCCAGACCACCGGCATGATCACGGTGAACGGAGTGCAGGAGCACACCATCAACTGGAAGGTGGCCGAACTGGTTCGGGCCACCCTGGAAGATCTGGGCGCGAAAGTGATGCTCAGCCGTCCGGATGACTCCGGCTGGGGCGGCTGCGTCGATGAACGGGCACACGCCGCCAATGCCTCTGGCGCCGACGTCGCGGTCAGCATCCACGCCGATAGCGCTCCTGCGCAGTACCGCGGGTTCCACCTGATCGTGCCGCAGCTGCCGATTCCGGATCCGAAGATCGATCAGATCCAGTCCGGCCCCGGTCTGGCGGCGACGAAGGCGGTGCGCGACGCCTATCTGCAGGCCGGTTTCCCGGCGGCCAGCTACGCAGGAGCACAGGACGGTCTGCAGACCCGCACCGATGTGGCCGGTCCGGCACTGACCGCCGTGCCCGATGTGTTCGTCGAGATGGGCAATGGGGCCAATCCCGAGGACGCCGCACTACTGGAGAGTCCGGAGGGGCAGGTCAAACATGCCCTGGCGATCGCGACCGGTCTGATCGGGTTCCTGCTCGGCGCCCCGCAGCAGACGCCGACGCCCCCGGTATCGGGCGGAGTGCCCGCGCATACCGGTTCGACGTCCGACCAGCCCGCCGCGGTTCCGGCATCCAGTGTGCCGCTGGCCAATGCGGTGGCCTCGGTGCCCACCGCCGGGATGGCGCCGCGGCCCGCTGCCGCCCCCGAGCCCACGGCGACGCCGCAACTCGTGCCAACGACCGACACTGTCCCGCAACCGCCGACCGCGCCCGCATCGCTGAATCCGCCACCTGGTTACGCACCGGCGCCGGGCTACACACCGCTACCCGATTCGCCGGATACACAGCAAACGCCCGGTTCGTCGCAGTCCCCTGGCGCTCCGCAGACCGGTTTGCTGCCGCCGGGTTTTGCGCTCTCGCCCAACACCCCGCAGTCGCCGGGCACGGCACAGTCACCCGGTTCGCAACTGTCGCCGAATCAGACCACGCCGAATGCGAGCAGCGGGCTGCTGCCCACCCTCGTCAACACCATTATGCAAATGCTGATGCCATTGGCCATGTCACTCGGCATGGACAACACCGTGGTCACCTCGGAGCTGATCAACCTGGCCTACACCCTGGCCAGCGCCCTGCTCGGCCCGACGAAGTAACGCGGCCGCCCGGCTGCGGCCATATCCGCAGCCGGGCGGCTGTGGATATGGCCGCCGGTCGTCCGCTTCCGCACCCACCACGGAGCGAGTATCGCGAGCGACCGTTCGCGGCCCGTCTCGCGTCCGAGTCGTCGAAGCGCATACACCGCAGGCACTGGCATCAGCCACTGGGCTGCGCACCTTCGGCGCCGAACTTCCCCGCCCCAGGCAACCCACCACGGAGTGAGTCTTACGAGCGACCGTTCGCGGCCCGACTCGGA
>NZ_JBEXLC010000190.1:0-15300 GCF_040609795.1 Nocardia sp. NPDC004604 | reverse complement strand
ACCCCCCTCTTCCCTCCTTCACGCGGCGGCCAAACATGCCCCACCAACACAAAAACACGCTCCCCCCCCCCCGCCCGGTCCTGCTCAGCAGGCCGGGCGTCGGCGCTTTTATATGGCCGGTACTGGTAAGAGAAGGAAGCACCATGACGCAACCGTCCGCGATCGATGACATTCTGGCCGAGCACGCGGGCCTGGAGCTGCAGCTGGCCGATCCGGCGCTGCACAACGATCCGGGCGCTGCACGCCGGGTCGGCAAACGCTTCGCCGAGCTGGCCCCGATTATGGCCACCTACAACAAACTCACCACTGCGCGCGATGATCTCGCCGCCGCGCAGGAGCTCGCGGCCGACGATGCCGCCTTCGCGGCCGAGGTCCCCGATCTACAGGGCCAGGTCGTCGAGTTGGAGCAGCAGCTGGCCGACCTACTCGCCCCGCGCGATCCGCACGACGGCGACGATGTGGTGCTCGAGGTCAAATCCGGCGAGGGCGGCGAGGAATCCGCGCTATTCGCCTCGGACCTGGCCCGCATGTACGTGCGCTATGCCGAGCGACACGGCTGGAAGGTCGAAATCCTCGGTGTCACCGTCTCCGACCTGGGCGGCTACAAGGATGCGACGCTCTCGATCAAAAGCCGCGACGCCACCAGGGACGGCGTCTGGTCGCGCCTGAAATTCGAGGGCGGTGTGCATCGCGTCCAGCGCGTTCCGGTCACCGAATCGCAGGGCCGCATCCACACCTCGGCCGCGGGCGTACTCATCTACCCCGAGCCCGACGAGGTGGAGGAGGTGCAGATCGATGAATCCGATCTGCGCATCGACGTCTACCGTTCCTCCGGTAAGGGCGGCCAGGGCGTCAACACCACCGACTCCGCGGTCCGCATCACCCACCTGCCCTCGGGCATCGTCGTGACCTGCCAGAACGAGCGCTCCCAGCTGCAGAACAAGGCCCGCGCCATGCAGGTGCTCGCGGCCCGGCTGCAGGCATTGGCCGAGGAGCAGGCGGATCAGGAGGCTGCGGCGGGCCGGGCCAGCCAGATCCGCACGGTGGACCGCTCCGAACGCATCCGCACCTACAACTTCCCGGAGAACCGGATCGCCGATCATCGCATCGGTTTCAAGGCGCACAACCTCGACGCCGTGCTGGACGGCGATATGGATGCGCTCCTGGATGCGCTGGGGAAGGCGGATCGCGAAGCGCGCATGGCGGCCGAATAGTCGACAGCACCGGCCCGATGTTCCGGAGAAATCAACCGACTCGGTGACAACACGGGTAGCTCACCGGGTACGCCAAGAACGGGGAGTGTCGACATCATGTCCGGAACTCGCGTGGCATTGCGCCCAGCCATCAACCAAGCCGTCGAGACCTTGCGCGCCGCGGGCGTGCACAGTCCGCAGGCCGATGCCGAACATCTGGCTGCCCATCTGCTCGGCGTGCAACGGACCCGGTTGGCACTGACACCCCTGGTCACCCCCGAGGTGATCGAGCAGTACCGCGCACTGGTCGCCCGGCGCGCGGAGCGAATTCCATTGCAGCACTTGACCGGTACCGCATCGATGGGCGAGATCGACCTGGCGGTCGGTCCCGGCGTCTTCGTCCCGCGTCCGGAGACGGAGTTGCTGTTCGCCTGGGCACTGGCGCAATTGGAGGCGCTGCCACACGATCACGCACCGGTCGTCTTCGACCTGTGCACCGGATCCGGAGCGCTGGCGCTGGCCATCGCCCAGGCCCGCCCGGATGCGGACGTGCACGCGATCGAGATCGATCCCGCGGCCCTGCAGTGGGCACGCCGCAATGCCGACGTGCGCATTGCCGAGGGCGATACGCCGATCACCCTCTACGCCGACGATGTCACCGACCCGAATCTGCTCACCGAGTTCAATGGCAGGGTAGATCTCATCGTCGCCAATCCGCCCTATATCCCAGAAGACGCCGAACTCGATCCCGAGGTCGCCGATCACGACCCGCGGCTGGCCCTCTTCGGCGGTCCGGACGGACTGGACGTCATCCGGCGGATGCTGCCCAGCATCACCCGCCTGCTGCGTTCCGGCGGCTCCTGCGCCATCGAACACGATGACACCAACGGCTCCGATCTTGCCGCTCTCCTGGCCGAACAGGGTGATTTCACCGACATCGTCGAGCACCCCGACCTCGCGGATAAGCCCCGTTTCGTCGCCGCGACCCGCAGTTGAACTTCCGAGGGCGAAGCCCGAAGAAGATGGTGACAACTGATTTCGTGAGTACATGGGTAACTCGTCGGGAACGCCCAAAAGCCAGGTCACACTCGACGCAGGACCTGAACGCAGATCTCGGGGCACTCACTTGTATGGCCTGAGTATTCGGGGAGGCGGGGGAGCGTGACAGGATGGGGGCCGTGAGTACCGTCTACGACTGCGCGGATGCCGACTCGCGCGCCGCCGGACTGACCGCGGCCACCAGCGCCCTGAAATCCGGACGTCTGGTCGTGCTGCCTACCGACACGCTGTACGGCCTAGCCGCCGACGCATTCGATTCGACCGCGGTGAGCGAACTGCTCGCCGCGAAGCGGCGCGGTCGGGATATGCCGGTACCGGTGCTGGTCGGTTCCTGGCACACGATCGACGGCCTGGTGTTCTCGGTGCGCCCGCAGGCTCGCGAACTGATCCGGGCGTTCTGGCCCGGCGGGCTGAGTCTTGTTGTGCAGCAAGCACCCTCGCTCGCATGGGACCTCGGTGATACGCGCGGCACGGTCATGCTGCGGATGCCGCTGCATCCGGTCGCGCTGGAACTGCTGCGCGAGGTCGGCCCGCTCGCGGTCTCCAGTGCCAATATCTCCGGGCAGCCGCCCGCCAAGACTGCCGCCGAGGCGCGTGATCAGCTCGGTGATCTGGTCGGGGTCTACCTCGATGGCGGCCCGGCCGAACACGCGGTCGCCTCCACCATCGTCGACCTCACCGCGGATCAGCCACGGATCCTGCGCGAGGGCGCGGTATCGGTCGGCGATATCGCCGATGTGCTCGGGATGTCCCCGGAGGCGCTGACCAGCGTCGCGACCCGGTGACCTCGGGACGCGGTGATCGTATGGCGGATCAGATAATCGGATGATCGGTTCGGGTGCTGTAGTTCCGTTGCGCGAGCTGCTGCTCGTGATTCTCATCTCGGCGACGGTGACCTTTCTCGCGACCGGCGGAATTCGGGTGCTGGCCATCGCATTCGGTGCCGTCGCGGTACCGCGTGAACGCGATGTGCACGTCAAACCGATTCCGCGGATGGGTGGGGTCGGCATGTACGTCGGGGTGGTCGGGGCTGTCCTCTTTGCGCACCAATTGCCCGCGCTGCGAAGGGGTTTCGATTACGCGCCGGATATTCCGGCGGTGCTGGTCGCGGCCACGATCATCGTGGTCGTCGGCATCGTCGACGACCGGTGGGGCCTGGATGCGCTGACCAAATTCGCGGGTCAGGTCACCGCCGCCGGTGTGATGGCGGTCATGGGTCTGAGCTGGTACGTCATCTACAACCCGTTCAACGACACCACCGTGGTGTTGGACGCACTCCAGGGCGGTCTGGTCACCGTCGGCATCACCGTGACCATCGTCAATGCCATGAATTTCGTCGACGGACTCGACGGTCTGGCCGCCGGACTCGGCCTGATCTGCGCGGGCGCGGTCTTCGTATTCACCGTCGGCCTGCTCTACAACCAGGGCGGTTCGGTCGACACCTATCCACCAGCCCTGCTCGCCGCAGCGCTGGCGGGCGCCTGTCTGGGATTTCTGCCACACAACTTTTCGCCCGCACGGATATTCATGGGCGATTCCGGTTCGATGTTGATCGGGCTCATGCTGGCGGCGGTATCGACCGGCGCCTCGGGCCGAATCAACTTGGCGGGCTACGGACCTCGCGACATTGTCGGTCTGCTTTCGCCGCTGTTGCTGGTCGGTGCGGTGATGTTCATTCCGGTACTGGATCTGCTGCTGGCAATCGTGCGCCGGGTCCGCGCCGGTGTGAGTTTCTCGACACCGGACAAAATGCACTTGCATCACCGGCTGCTGCAGATCGGACATTCGCACCGCCGCGTTGTGCTGGTGATCTATTTATGGGTCGGCGTACTGGCGTTCGGCGCCGTCGGCACTTCGCTGATCCATGATCGACGGATTGTCGTGCTGATGATGGCGGGCGGGCTGGTCTTCGCGCTGGTGGTGACCGCGATTCCGGGCCTGCGTCGCAAGGAGCCCGCGGATTCGTAATGCAAGGTCCAGGTAAAGTTCGGGTCGTGAGTCTCACTAATCCGATCCCTGGTCCCGACGCTCCCCTGAAGGCGGCGCTGCGCTACGGCGTGATCGGATTGGCCGTTCTGGTGGTGCTGTCGGTGGCCATCGCCTCGGCAGTGGCCGGTTTGTCCGGACTGTGGGGCGCGCTGCTCGGCGCCGCCATCGGCGGCGGGTTCATTCTCACCACCGCGGCCGTGGTGCTTTTCGGCGCGAAGCTGCCGCCGAGCACCGCAGGCCTCGTCATGTTGGTGAGCTGGGTGGGCAAGCTGCTGGTCGCGATGATCGTGATCGCGGTGCTGCAGCGCTTCGACTTCTACGACCGGATGGCATTGTTCCTGACAGTGGTCGGGTCCTTGCTCGTCGTGCTCGGCGCGGAGACGTATGGCGTTCTGCGACAGAGGGTTCCGTATGTAAACGTACCGACCGATAGGTCCGATTCACCTTCTGCGCAGCAATAATCCCACCCACCTACACGCTGTCGTAGATAACTTGGTAAAGTGTTGGTAAGCAAGCGACCAAGCAAGGGGGGATCACCAAGATCCCGCCAGGTGGCAGCTATGCTTACTGCCGTGCCGGGCTCCGATGGGTTCCGGTTCTGCATGTCGACGATGTCGCCGACACTACGTACAGACGCCCATGCGGGTTGCCGCACAGCAGCTGACGAATTTCGAGCCGACCTGAGTCGACCCAATTGATCGTCAATGTCCGATCGAACCGCGGGAATGACCGTACCCGCGGCCCGAACACGGGAGAGAACGCTGAGCGTCACCACTTTGGCGGGCGAGTTCCACGCGCCATCGCTGTCCGACTTCTTCCCTCCAGCAGTGCTGTTCGAGGGTACGCCGTTCGAACTCGACCGTTTGATGCTGATCCGGCTGCTGATGACCGCAGTGCTGGTGCTCGTCATGGTGCTGGCATTCCGCAATCCTCGCATCGTCCCGCGCGGCCTGCAGAACATCGCCGAAACCGGTCTGGTGTTCGTCAAGGATCAGATTGCCGAAGAGGTGCTCGGTAAGGAATCCGGTCGTAAGTACCTCCCATTGATCGCGACGATCTTCTTCGCGGTTCTCTTTCTCAACTTCTCCGGCATTATTCCGGGGCTGAACATCTCGTCGAACGCCCGAATCGGCATGCCGCTGGTGCTGGCCCTCATCGCGTACCTCGCGTTCAACTTCGTGGGTATCAAGAAGTACGGGTTCGTCACCTATATGCGCAGCAGCATCGTGGTTCCGAATGTTCCGCCCGCTCTGCATGTGTTGCTGATTCCTATCGAGTTCGTCTCGACGTTCATCCTGCGCCCGTTCACGCTGACCGTCCGACTCATGGCCAACATGCTGGCCGGTCACATCATGCTGGTGCTGTTCTTCAGCGCCACCTGGTTCTTCCTGTTCGACGCGGCGGCCTGGATGAAGGTGTTCTCACCCTTCTCGCTGCTCGCCGGACTCGGGTTCACGCTGTTCGAAATGCTGGTCATCTTCCTGCAGGCCTACGTTTTCGCCCTGCTGACGGCCGTTTACATCGGACTCGCGCAACACGCTGATTCGCACTGACCGAACAACTACCGAATACCTGCTACACCACGCCGACCGGCGGGTGAGCAACAGAAAGGGAAAGTAGACTCATGAGCCTCGCGTACCTGGCCCAGGAAGCGGCAACCACCTCCGAGAAGTTCAAGGGCTTCGGCGCCATCGGCTACGGTCTGGCCGCTATCGGCCCCGGCATCGGTGTGGGCATCGTGGTCGGTAAGGCCATCGAGGGCATCGCTCGTCAGCCCGAGCTGCAGGGCACCATCCGCACCAACATGTTCCTCGGTATCGCCTTCACCGAGGCCCTGGCGCTGATCGGCCTCGTCGCCGGCTTCATCTTCTGAGATAGCCATGAACACGCTTTCTATGCTCGCCGCGGAGACAGGGGACGACATCAATCCCCTCATCCCCGAGACCTACGACATCGTGTGGTCGGTGGTCTGCATCGCGATCATCGGCGTCATCTTTTACAAGTACGTCATCCCGCGCCTCATCAAGGTGTTGGATGAACGTACGGACAAGATCGAGGGCGGCATCCAGCGGGCCGAGGCCGCGCAGGAGGAAGCCCAGCTGACGCTGCAGCAGTACCAGCAGCAGTTGGCCGACGCCCGGCTTGAGGCCGCGCGCATCCGCGAGGACGCACGCACCCAGGGCCAGCAGATCCTCGCGCAGATGCGCGCGGAAGCACAGGCCGAAAGCGACCGCATCGTCGCCGCCGGTCACAGCCAGCTGGAAGCTCAGCGCCAGCAGATCCTGACCGAGCTGCGCGCCGAAGTTGGCAAAACTGCCGTCGATTTGGCCGAAAAGATTATCGGACAGTCGGTTTCGGACGAAGCTAAGCAGGCGGCATCGATCGATCGGTTCCTCGCCGAACTAGATCAGTCGAATGCCAGCATCGGGGTCGGAAGGTAGCGACGCGAAAGTGAGAAGCATGTACGCAGCGAGCCGCGAGGCCAGCTCTCGGGCACGGGAGGCACTTCGGGCCGCTCTGACCGGGAGCGACAGTGTTGCGGCCACAACGGGGTCGGAACTGTTCGCCGTTGTCGCCGTGCTGGATGACCAGCGTTCGCTGCGTGTTGCGCTCGCGGACGTGTCGGTTCCCGGCTCGGTGCGCGCCGAACTCAGCGAACGGGTCTTCAGCGGCAAGGTCAGCCCCGCCACCCTGGCGGTGCTGACCACCGCGGTGGCCCAGAACTGGTCGCGCACCGCCGATTTGGTCGACACCCTGGTGTTGCTCGGCCAGGAGGCGCTGCTGGAGTCGGCCGCCGACAGCGGACGGCTCGGGGCGGTCGAGGACGAGTTGTTCCGGCTGGCCCGGATCATCGGCGACAACCCCGATCTGGAGCAGGCACTTTCGGATCGCGTGAAGCCCACGGAGGCCAAGCGCGCGCTGATCGAGCGGCTGCTCACAGGTAAGGCCGAGTCCATCACCCAGACCCTTGCGGACCAGGTGGTCACTCGGTCCAGGACGAGCATCGGCGAAGCGTTCGACGAGTTGTCCGATCTCGCCGCCGCTCGGCGCGACCAGATCGTCGCGCATGTGCGCGCCGCGGTCGCGCTGACCGACCAGCAGCGGGACCATCTCGCGGCATCGTTGCAGCGCATCTACGGCAAGCCGGTCACGGTGCACGTGCAGGTCGATTCGAGTCTGCTGACCGGCGTCGTTGTGACCGTCGGCGACGACCTGATCGACGGCAGCGCCACCGGCCGACTGGAACGGCTGCGTCGGGCTCTGGCCTGACACCCACCACCCCCGACATTCAGACCAGACAGCGAGAGCAGGAAGACTATGGCGGAGCTGACGATCTCCACCGATGAGATCCGTAGCGCGATCGAGAGCTACACCCAGAGCTACACCCCGGAAACCTCCATCGAAGAAGTCGGTGTTGTCACCGACTGCAGCGACGGCATCGCGCACGTCAGTGGCCTGCCCTCGGCGATGGCCAATGAATTGCTCGAGTTTCCGGGTGGTGTGCTCGGCGTCGCGCTGAACCTCGAGGACCGTGAGATCGGTGCGGTCATCCTCGGTGAGTTCGCGGAAATCGAAGAGGGCCAGCAGGTTCGCCGCACCGGCGACGTGCTCTCGGTCCCTGTCGGTGACAAGTTCCTCGGCCGCGTGGTCAACCCGCTCGGCCAGCCGATCGACGGCCTCGGTGAGATCGAGGCCGAAGAGCAGCGCGTGCTCGAGCTGCAGGCCGCGACCGTGCTGCAGCGTCAGCCGGTCGAGGAGCCGATGGCCACCGGCATCACCGCCATCGACGCCCTGACCGCCATCGGTCGTGGTCAGCGTCAGCTGATCATCGGCGACCGCAAGACCGGTAAGACCGCGGTCTGCATCGACGCCATCCTGAACCAGAAGGCCAACTGGGAGTCGGGCGACCCGAAGAAGCAGATGCGCTGCATCTACGTCGCCATCGGCCAGAAGGGCTCCACCATCGCCGGTGTGAAGTCCGCGCTCGAGGCGCACGGCGCGATGGAGTACACCACCATCGTCGCGGCACCGGCCTCGGACTCCGCTGGCTTCAAATGGCTTGCGCCCTACACCGGTTCGGCCCTCGGCCAGCACTGGATGTACCAGGGCAAGCACGTCCTCATCGTGTTCGACGACCTGACCAAGCAGGCCGAGGCGTACCGCGCCATCTCGCTGCTGCTGCGTCGTCCGCCGGGCCGCGAGGCGTACCCGGGTGACGTCTTCTACCTGCACTCGCGTCTGCTGGAGCGTTGCGCGAAGCTGTCCGACGAGATGGGCGCCGGTTCGATGACGGGTCTGCCGATCATCGAGACCAAGGCCAACGACATCTCGGCGTTCATCCCGACCAACGTCATCTCCATCACCGACGGCCAGGTCTTCCTCGAGTCCGACCTGTTCAACAAGGGTGTCCGCCCGGCGATCAATGTCGGTACCTCGGTTTCCCGTGTCGGTGGCGCCGCCCAGACCAAGGCCATGAAGACCGTCGCCGGTTCACTGCGTCTGGAAATGGCGCAGTACCGCGAGCTGGAGGCGTTCTCCGCCTTCGCTTCCGACCTCGATGCCGCGTCGCTGGCGCAGCTCGAGCGTGGCGCGCGCTGGGTCGAGCTGCTCAAGCAGGACCAGTACACGCCGGTCGCGGTCGAGGATCAGATCGTCTCGATCTTCCTGGTCGATGGCGGCTACTTCGACTCGGTTCCGGTCGCCGACATCCGCCGCTTCAACGCGGAACTGCTGGAGGACCTGCACCGCACCGCGCAGAGCGCGTTCGACGCCCTGGAGGGTGGTAGCAAGCGCCTCGAGGGTGACGCCGCCGACGCGATCAAGGAGGCCACCGACAAGTTCAAGCAGAGCTTCCTCGCTTCCGACGGTTCGCGCGTCGTGAACGAGGCGGCCGCCGGTGAACTCGACCACGAAGAGGTCGAATCGCTGTCGGTGACCCGCAAGCACGTCGAGAAGTAATCGAGCGAGCAATGCGCTATTCGATTCTCACGAATGAACTGAAGGGAGTGTGAACCGCTGATGGCAAGCTTGCGTGAATTGCGCTCCCGCATTCGTGGTGTGAGTTCGATCAAGAAGATCACCAAGGCCCAGGAGCTGATCGCGACCTCGCGAATCTCCAAGGCCCAGGCCAGGGTTGCGGCCGCGAAGCCGTACGCCGAAGAGATCACCAAGGTGCTCAGCGAGTTGGCGAGTGCGTCGACGAGTCTGTCGCACCCGCTGCTGACGGAGCGGGCCAACCCGCGCCGGGCCGCCGTCCTGGTGATCACCAGTGACAGCGGTATGTGCGGTGGCTACAACTCCAACGTGCTCAAGCGCGCCGAGGAGCTCATGGTCACCCTGCGTGGCGAGGGCAAGGAGCCGGTGCTGTACGTGATGGGCAATAAGGGCCTCACGTACTACACCTTCCGGAGTCGTCCGGTGGTCAATGCGTGGACCGGGTTCTCCCAGCAGCCGAAGTACAACGATGCCTCGGCTGCGTGCCATCACCTCGTGGACGCCTTCATGGCGGGCTCCGAGGGTGAGGTGCCCGCCCCGAACGGGACCGGCAATATCGAGGGTGTCGACGAATTGCACATCGTGTACACCCGTTTCGTCTCGATGCTGACCCAGAGCCCGGAGGTGCGCCGGCTGGCGCCGATCCAGGTCAGCTTCGTCGACGAAGACTACGATATGGGTGAGGACAGCTTCACCGACTCGCCGACCGCGGAACTCACCGCGCAGTACGAGTTCGAGCCCGATGCCGATGTGTTGTTGGCGGCACTGCTGCCCAAGTACATCAACACCCGCATCTACTCATCGTTGCTCGAGGCAGCGGCATCCGAGTCCGCGGCTCGGCGCACCGCAATGAAGGCAGCCACCGACAACGCCAACGAACTGGCCAATGTGCTTACCCGGCAGGCGAATTCGGTGCGGCAGGCCCAGATCACGCAGGAAATCAGCGAAATCGTCGGCGGCGTGAACGCGCTGGCTTCGAGCTCCGACCGCGACTAAGCGCAGGAAGAGAACCAACTAATGACCGCAGCTGTCACTCAAGAGAGCCGGACGGGCGCGAAAACAGGTCGCGTCGTCCGCGTCATCGGCCCCGTCGTGGACGTCGAGTTCCCGCGGGGTTCGATCCCTGAGCTGTTCAACGCTCTGCACGCCGAGATCACCCTGACCTCGGTGGCCAAGACCCTGACCCTCGAGGTCGCCCAGCACCTCGGTGACAACATCGTGCGGACCATCTCGATGCAGCCCACCGACGGTCTGGTGCGTGGCGCCACCGTCACCGACACCGGCAAGCCGATTTCGGTGCCGGTCGGCGACATCACCAAGGGCCACGTGTTCAACGCCCTCGGCGACTGCCTCGACACCCCTGGCCTCGGCCGCGACGGCGAGCAGTGGGGCATCCACCGCAAGCCCCCGTCATTCGACCAGCTCGAGGGTAAGACCGAGATCCTGGAGACGGGCATCAAGGTCATCGACCTGCTGACCCCGTACGTGAAGGGCGGCAAGATCGGTCTGTTCGGTGGTGCCGGTGTCGGTAAGACCGTTCTGATCCAGGAGATGATCACCCGTATCGCGCGTGAGTTCTCCGGTACGTCCGTGTTCGCGGGCGTCGGTGAGCGCACCCGTGAGGGCACCGATCTGCACCTGGAAATGGAAGAGATGGGCGTCCTCCAGGACACCGCCCTCGTCTTCGGTCAGATGGACGAGCCGCCGGGCACCCGTATGCGCGTCGCCCTCTCGGCCCTGACCATGGCCGAGTACTTCCGCGACGTGCAGCACCAGGACGTGCTGCTGTTCATCGACAACATCTTCCGGTTCACCCAGGCCGGTTCCGAGGTGTCGACCCTGCTCGGCCGCATGCCCTCGGCCGTCGGTTACCAGCCGACGCTGGCCGACGAGATGGGTGAGCTGCAGGAGCGCATCACCTCGACCCGTGGTCGGTCCATCACCTCGCTGCAGGCCATCTACGTGCCCGCCGACGACTACACCGACCCGGCGCCGGCGACCACCTTCGCCCACCTCGACGCGACGACCGAGCTTTCCCGCCCGATCTCGCAGAAGGGCATCTACCCGGCCGTCGACCCGCTGACCTCGACCTCCCGCATCCTGGAGGCCTCGATCGTCGGTGCGGAGCACTTCCGGGTCGCCAACGAGGTGAAGCGGATCCTGCAGAAGTACAAGGAACTGCAGGACATCATTGCCATCCTCGGCATGGACGAGCTCTCCGAAGAGGACAAGGTCCTCGTCGGCCGGGCCCGTCGTCTGGAGAAGTTCCTCGGCCAGAACTTCATCGTGGCCGAGAAGTTCACCGGCCAGCCGGGCTCTGTGGTGCCGCTGACCGACACCATCGAGGCGTTCGACCGCGTCTGCAAGGGTGAGTTCGACCACTTCCCGGAGCAGGCGTTCAACTCCTGCGGTGGTCTCGACGACGTCGAGGCGGCCGCGAAGAAGATCGCCGGAAAGTAGTCACCCATGTCGGAGATGTCAGTTGATCTCGTCGCCGTCGAGCGTTTGCTCTGGTCCGGCCAGGCGACGTTCGTCAGCGCGCAGACCACCGAGGGCCAGATCGGCATCCTGGCGGGCCATGAGCCGCTGCTCGGCCAGCTGATCGAGGGCGGCATCGTGAGCATCGTGCCCACCGAGGGTGAGCGGATCACCGCGGCGGTGCACGGCGGGTTCTTCTCGGTGACCGCGACCTCGGTCCGGGTGTTGGCCGAGTCCGCGGAGTTCGCCGACGAGATCGACGTCGAGGCGGCTCGTCGGGTGCTGGCCGACGCCGACGCGACCGTGGAAGCGAAGTTGGCGGCCGAGGGTCAGGTGCGCGCGGTCGAGGCGAACGCGAACGCGTAAGCACCGCATCGGGATTGCATTCGCCACTGTCGGCGGTGAATTTGTCTTCGCCGCCGACAGTGGCGTTTCCGGGTCCGATTCCTCAAAGACAAGGCCCGGCCATTTGTAAACTCGGGGCCGTGGTTGAATGACCAAACGGCGGTGCGCGCTCGGGCTCGGAAGCGGTAGCTTGCGTAACCGCGGGGAGGGCCCGCGAACACCGCCAATCGGACATTGTGTCGTCGGCACGGCGGCAGAGCGAAGGGATGAACAGCATTGCAGACCGGGATGGTTCTCCTGATCATTCTGGTGCTCACGCTCGTTCTCTTGGCGCTCGCTTCGACCTATCGGCTGATCATGTTGCGCCGCGGCGGTACTGCCGCGATCCTGCGGGTGCTGCCCGCGCGCGGCGGTCAAGGTTGGCGGCACGGCCTGATCCGATACGACGAGGATCGGCTCGTCTTCTACAAACTCTCCAGCCTCAAGCTGGGCCCCGACTCCACCATTCGACGCCAGGGCATCGAGATCGGTGATCGGCGCGGCCCGCGCGGTGACGAATACGACATCATGACCGACGAGATCGCGGTCACCGCGGTTTCGGATAATGACGGCAATTACGAACTGGCCCTGGACCGTGGCTCATTGGCAGCCTTCCTGTCCTGGGTCGAATCCCGGCCGTCGGATCGCACCCGCCGTCTGCCCGGCCTCTAGACGAAATCCGCTAGCTGAAATATGGGTGTGCTCGCAGCGATAGGGTGGGCCATGTGAGTGTGCACCTGACGCGGATCTACACGCGGACCGGCGACGATGGAACGACGGGTCTCAGCGACTTTTCCCGGGTGGCCAAGACGGATCCGCGGCTGATCGCCTATGCGGACTGTGACGAGACCAATGCCGCCGTTGGCGTGGCCATCGCGCTCGGTGCACCCGCGCCGGAGTTGCTGAAGGTACTGCGGCAGGTGCAGAACGATCTGTTCGACGCGGGTGCGGATCTGTCGACCCCGGTGGTCGCCGAGCCGAAGTACCCGCCGCTGCGCGTCACCCAGCCCTATATCGACCGCCTCGAAGCCTGGTGTGATGAGTTCAATGCCGAACTGCCAGCATTGAATTCGTTCATTCTGCCCGGCGGCACACCTTTGGCCGCCCTCTTGCACACCGCCCGTACGGTTGCGCGCCGCGCAGAGCGTTCCGCCTGGGCCGCGATCGAGGCGCATCCGAACGATACGAATATCCTTCCGGCGAAGTACCTGAACCGTCTCTCGGACTTGCTGTTCATCCTGAGCCGGGTCGCCAACCCGGGTGGCGATGTGCTGTGGAAGCCTGGTGGGGAGCAGACATCGGACTGAACGACCGACGCGATTTCACCATCCGAATCCCGCACGACTGATCTGGTATAGACGTGGGTAACTTCTTGGGGAGACCCGGGACACAGCCCGCGACCGACCGTCCGGCGCCCAACACGCTCGCAAAAAGTTGCTGGACACTCGGGAAGTCCGACCAGCTACCTGGAGATAACCCCGGCACCGCTACCAGCGGCCCGCAACGCAACTATCCTTTGCACCAATAGTGCGCCGAATACGCGGAGAGGCGGCATGGAACGGTTTTTGGTTACTGGCGGGAATCGACTCGTCGGTGAGGTCACGGTCGGGGGTGCGAAGAACAGCGTCCTCAAGTTGATGGCGGCTGCCTTGCTGGCCGAGGGCACGACCACCATTACGAACTGCCCGGACATCCTCGATGTGCCGTTGATGGGTGATGTGCTGCGCGGTCTCGGCTGCGATGTCGCTATCGACGGTTCGGTGGTCACGATCAACACGCCCGCGGAGCCGAAGTACCACGCGGATTTTCCGGCCGTAACGCAGTTCCGCGCGTCTGTCTGCGTACTCGGTCCGCTGATGGCCCGCTGCAAGCGGGCGGTTGTCGCACTGCCGGGCGGCGACGCGATCGGTTCGCGCCCGTTGGATATGCATCAGGCCGGTCTGCGGCTGCTCGGCGCGACCAGCGAAATCGAGCACGGTTGTGTCGTCGCGCGCGCGGAGGAACTGCAAGGCGCACGGATCAGGCTGGACTTCCCTTCGGTGGGTGCGACCGAGAACATCCTCATGGCGGCCGTGCTGGCCGAGGGCGAAACGGTCATCGATAACGCCGCCCGCGAACCCGACATCGTCGACCTCTGCAACATGCTCGTGCGGATGGGGGCGCGGATCAGTGGGGCGGGTACATCGGTGCTCACCATTCAGGGCGTCGAGCGTCTCGCACCAACGACGCACCGGGTGATCGGTGATCGGATCGTGGCGGCGACGTGGGGGATCGCTGCGGCGATGACCATGGGCGATGTCCGCGTTACCGGGGTGAATCCCAAGCACCTGTCCCTCGTCTTGGACAAGCTGCGTTCGGCCGGTGCGCGCATTTCATTCGAACCGGACGGTTTCCGGGTGATTCAGGCCGATCGGCCGCGCGCGGTCAATTTCTCGACGCTGCCCTTTCCCGGATTCCCGACCGATCTGCAGCCGATGGCCATTGGCCTGGCGGCGATTGCCGACGGCACCTCGATGATCACCGAGAACATCTTCGAGGCCCGCTTCCGTTTCGTGGAGGAGATGATCCGGCTGGGCGCCGATGCCCGGACCGATGGACATCACGCGGTGGTGCGCGGAATTCCGCGGCTGTCGAGTGCGCCGGTGTGGTCGTCGGATATTCGCGCCGGTGCGGGATTGGTACTCGCCGGTCTGGTTGCCGATGGCACCACCGAAGTGCACGACGTCTTCCACATCGACCGCGGCTACCCGAAATTCGTTGAGCAGCTGCAGGCATTGGGTGGTCAGGTGGAGCGGGTCGGCGCCGCGGATTGATCATGTGAACAGCAGGAGACGATTTCGTTTCGTCGAAAACCATTCCTGACCAGGCGATTTGACATCGTGCACGCCGACACGTAACTTTATTCGAGTCAGAGCGACACGGACACCGACCCGGGGCCGACGCGCTGAGCCGAAAGGCTGAGCAAAGGACCAGGGAAACGAGGTAGGACGTAGAGCGCCTGACGATCACACTAGCTCGAACGAGACCCCGATTTTGATTCGGGTTCCCGCCTGAGCTAAGCTGGATAAGTTGCCTCACCGATCGACCGGGGTTAAACCCGCGAGATGGTGTGTGCGTGTGTTCTTTGAGAACTCAATAGTGTGTCGATGAATGTCAGTGCCAAATATTTTTTGGTTCCGGCTCCTCATACCCCCGTGTGGTG
>NZ_JBEXLC010000189.1:0-15404 GCF_040609795.1 Nocardia sp. NPDC004604 | reverse complement strand
TTGATGAGTTCGGTCAGTCGTGGGCGGCGAATGCAGGCCCGCAGCACCGGCGGTGTGGTCACCAGCAATCCGACGCGCTGGGTGGCGAGAATATGTTCCGCCTGATCGAGAATATGCCGCACATACGCGTCAACCTCGTCCGACTTGTTTTCTGCAACAAGCTTCTTGACCCATCGGGGGTCCATATCGATACAGAATTTGACGGTGTTCTGGCGTTCGGCGATGTAGTCGTACATGCAGCCGATCTTGTGCGGTCCCGTCGGAGTGAGCACCAGGATGTTGGACGGTGCCCGGTCCGCGAACTGCGGCCCCTTCAGCATCCGATCGACGGCGCTCGCGATCCAGTCGGGCATCAGGATGGCGCGCTTCGGCGCGCCGGTGGTCCCGCCGCTCTCGAATACCCGGGGAGCCGCCGGGTTCGGACCGTAGCCGCGGGGAATCAGCTCCTCGACCGGCACGGTGCGCAGCTCGTCCACGATATTCGGGAAGAGCCGCAGATCGTCGAAGGTCCGGATATCGGTCAGCGGATCGAAATCCAGCTGGCGCGCGCGGCGTAGCCAGAACGGCGATCCGGTCTCCGCCCCGAAATGCCAGCGCACGGCCGTCCGCAGGTATTCGTCGGGATCGGCGGGGTCGATCGCCGGATCCAGCAGCTGCCAGCGCTGCTCCTCGACGGTTGCGGTCATCGGTCTCCTCCCGTTCAGGACATCGTCGGTGTGCTCGCCCAGTCGCGGGCCCGCCCATCGAATTCGGCCCGGCGTCGCGGACAGTCGGAACGCCACATTCGGTATGCGGACGCTGTCCAGCTCGTCATCGGGCACGCGAACCGTCACTTCCCGCGCCAGGAAGTGCGGGTCCCGCAGCACGTCGTCGACCTCGTAGATCGGCGCGGCGGCGGCGCCGACCTGCTCGAACGCGGCGATCACCTCGTCACGGGAGTATCGGCCGACCCATTGGGCGAGCGCGTCATCGAGCGTCTCGCGGTGCGCCGCGCGGCCGCGGCCGGTCGCGAACCACGGTTCTTCGGTGAGTTCGGGGCGGCCGACCAGCCGGATGACCCGTTCGGCCACCGACTGCGCGGGCGCCGAAACGGCCACCCAACGCTCGTCGGCGCATCGGTAGACGTTGCGCGGGGAGTTGTTGTCCGAGCCGTTGCCGACCCGTTCCGGCTTGATGCCGAGTTTGTCGTAGGCGGTCACCTGCGCGCCCATCGCCGCGATCATCGCCTCGGTGATCGCGACATCGGCCACCTGCCCGCCACCTATCCGAGGCCTGGCGTGCAAGGCGATCAGTGTCGCGCAGGCGGCATGCAACCCGGCCAACGCGTCTGCGAGGGGGAACGCGGGCAGGAGCGGCGGACCGCCCCGCTCGCCCGAGATCGCCGCCAGCCCGCTCATCGCCTCGGCCAGGGTGCCGAATCCCGGCCTGCCCGCGTAGGGACCGTCCTGGCCGAATCCGGTTACTCGTGTCACCACCAATTGCGGGTTGACCTCGTGCAATACCGCGGGGGAAAGGCCCCAGCGCTCCAGCGTGCCGGGCCGGAAGTTCTCGATCAGCACATCGGCGTCGGCGACCAGTTCGAGAAATTTGTCATGATTTCTCGAATCCTTCAGGTCCATGATCACACTCTTCTTGTTGCGATTGACTACCTTCCACAACAAGGCGACACCGACACTCCGGTGGCCGTACCCGCGCAGCGGATCGCCGGCGGGCTGTTCGATCTTGATCACCTCAGCGCCGAAATCCGCCAGCATGGCCGCCGCGAACGGCGCGGCGAGCAAGGTCCCGATGTCGATGATTTTCACATCGGCAAGGGGCAACGGGCCATCGGGCATTACCTCGCCTTCCGGCAGCGGCGGAATACTGGACATTGCCTATTTCTAGCCCATCGACGGGTGGCGTCGTAAAGTGAACTTTAGTACATCAGCCGACCGCGCTGTACAAAGGTTCACTTTACAATGGCGGAGCTCCACGGTTATATCTGAAACCGTGCGCCATTGGCGTGCCGCAGTCGATCCGAGTGGCAGGGGAATCGTCCGCATGTCGTTCAGCACACGCCATCTCGACCGCGAGCGCGCCGAATCGTTCGGTACCGTGGCCGAGGAATACGAGCACTATCGCCCGGACTTCCCGCAGGCCCTGGTCGACGACCTCGCCCAGTTGACCGCAGCGAATGTGCTCGATGTCGGCTGCGGCACCGGAAAGGCCGCCGCCGCGCTGGCTGGGCGCGGCTTTTCCGTTCTCGGGCTGGAACCGGACGAACGAATGGCCCGTTTCGCGCAGCGCAAAGGTATTCCCGTAGAGATATCGAATTTCGAGACATGGCAGGCAGGCGACCGGCGGTTCGATTTGATTATCAGCGCTGACGCCTGGCATTGGATCGACCCGATCTCCGGCGCACGGCAGGCGGCGAAACTCCTGTCGCCCGGCGGGCATATCGCCCGATTCTGGAGTTTCTATGAACTGGATTCCGCGATACTCGATGAATTCGATGATATTTACCGAGAATGTGCACGAGAAACGCAGGTCGGCGGCGGTAGGCAGAAAAGCACCGAAGGTGTTCACGACCCACTGGTGAACGACACGGATTTCGTCGCGGTGACCCAGCGGAATTATCACTGGGAACTCACCATGAACGCTGACGAATGGATCGGACTGATCACCACGTTCAGCGATCACCAACGGCTCGCGCCGCCCGACCGTGCCGTCCTGTTCGCGCGGCTGCGCGCGGCGATCGAGCATCGCGGCGGCGCCGTCCGCGCCACCGCGGGAACATTTCTTCAGCTGGCCCGGCGGATATGAATTCGGCAGACGAGGAGTCAGCGTGCTGACGATCGAGACAACCTCCGGACGCATGCGCGGATTCCTCGATCGCGGGGTCCCGAACTGGCGGGGAATACCGTACGGCCGAATTCCGGCGCGGTTTCGCCCGGCCCGGCCGGCCGCGGCCGTATCGACCGACCCGACCGATGCCGTTCGTTGGGGACCGGTGAGCTGGCAGGTCCCCATGGGGGTGACACCGCAACGCTGGAACCCGCTGTACCTGGACGCGGTGCAGGCCGAGGACTGCCTCAACCTGAACATCTGGTCGCCGCGCCCCGAACCCGGTGCCGGACAACCGGTCCTGGTCTGGTTCCATCCAGGCAGGCATATGGTCGGTGGCACAATGCGGACCATCGATCCGTGGACCTATGCCGGACGGCACGGCCTCGTCGTGGTGACCGCCAACTACCGGCTGGGACCGTGGGGCTGGCTGCCGTTGGACGACCTCGATCCGGAATTCGCCGACAGCGCCAACCTCGGCGTGCGCGACCAGCTGCTGCTGTTGCACTGGGTGCGGGACAATATCGCGGCGTTCGGCGGAGATCCGGACAATGTGACGCTCTTCGGCCTGTCGACCGGCGGAAACGACGTGGCGACCCTGCTGGGCACCCCCTCGGCGGCCGGGCTGTTCCACCAGGCCGCGATCTACAGCGGCGGCGCCGATACACACCATCACCGTGCCGATGCCGCCGACCTCGCGCGGCGCTTCCTCGCCGCCTCTGGTGACCTCGCGCGCGGTCCCCGTGACCTGGTGAATGTGCCGAATGTTGCGCTGCGGTACAGCCATTCGCAGACCATGCTCGCCGGTTCGGTGCGCTACCGGGCGGTGATCGACGGCGACCTCATCCCGCGCCCACTGCTGGACTCGATCGCCGAACGAACGACCACCTTGCCCGTCCTGGTGTCGGTGACCTCCGAAGAGGCGGGAATTCTGGAGCTCGCCCGGGGCGCGGCGGTCGATGCCAAATACGCCGCCTGTTTCGGGGCGACCGATGACCCGGCGCGGGAGGAGAAGATCGCCCGGTTGTCGGCCGAACTCTACGTACGCCCGGCCGAACACCTGCTGGCCGCACTGCACAGTTCCGGAGCAGCCTGCTGGGCCCAGGTATTCGACTACCACCCCACCATCTCGCATCTGGCCGGCTATCCGCACATCGCGCGCCGTGCCGTGCACGCCGCGGACACCTCGGCGCTGTTCAGCGACCCGGCCGGTCCGGAAGGAACCGACGCCGATCGCGCGGTCGCGACACAAGAACAGAACGGGCTGGTCGACCTGGCCCGCCATGGCACTCCGGGATGGCCCGCATACACCCCGGAGCAGCCGCTGGCCAAATGGATCGGCCCCTATCCCCCGGACACCGCGGCCATGCGACCACTGCCCACCGACACACCGACCGGAGTACTGCGATGAACGCCGACAACCGCTGGATCAACCTCGAAGGCGCGGTGAACGTGCGCGATCTGGGCGGGTTGGCGACGACATCGGGCGGTGCCACCGGTTTCGGCCGAGTGATCCGCGCCGACGGTCTGCAGGATCTCACCCCCGCGGATATCGAGCACATCACGAGCACACTGGATGTCCACGATGTCATCGACCTGCGCAGTGAACCGGAGGTCCGGCTCTCCGGCCCCGGCCCGCTCACCCGCGTAGACAGCATCACGATCCACCACCTGTCGCTGTTCGCGGAAACCGAGAAACCGGACCGGGTGGACGTCGACCGGACCATGCCCTGGCACCGAGCGCCCGCGAACGGCGCGACCAAACCGTTGGGCTCGACCGGCCACTACCTGCGCTATTGCACCGAACGACCGGATTCCGTCGTCGCGGCGCTGCGGATCATCGCGCGTGGCGCGGGCGCCACTATCGTGCACTGCGCGGCGGGCAAGGACCGAACCGGGGTGGTGTGCGCGCTGGCCATGGATGCGATCGGGGTGCGCAGGGACGCCATCGTCGCGGACTACGTCCAGACCGGCGACCGGATGCCCGATATCGTGGCGCGGCTGCGCGCCAATGTCCTGTACGCCGCCGATGTGGCGGCGCGGCCGCTGTCGAGTATGCAGCCGCAGCCGTCTTTCATACGTGACCTGCTCAACGCATTCGACGACCACTTCGGCGGCGTGCGCCAATGGCTCGGTGCACACGGGTGGACCGAGGACGATCACCGGGAGCTACAGGGTCGTCTGCTCGATTGAGAACGCCGGACCGTCCCGTTCGCCGTTGTCGATGGACGCGGTTCCCAGGCCGCGGGGCAGCAGTAGCGGCCACAACCATTCGGTGTCCTCGGCTCGACTCGCCGATGTCACGTGGTCATCGGCTCAGCCTTCCGGTCACGCAGTGCCGCGGTCAACGTGGTGAGGTCCGTCGCGGTCGGCAGCGCGCCCGTCAGTTCGGCGATGTATTCGGCCTGTGCGGGTGTGCTGACCCGCTCGGCGTTGATCCGGAATTTAGTGAGCAATTCCGCCGGGGTGAGCGGGTTTTCGGGGCCGCCCCGGTTCACCGCGATCCGTTCGACATGGCTGGAACCGTCGGCGAGTTCGGCGGTCAGCACCGCGGGGAATTGTTGCGGAAAGATGCTGGTGCACTGCGCGTCCGGGATTACCCGGACCTTCGCGGCCAAGGCGAGCCGGTCTGCCGAACGCACAGCGGCATCGGTGAAGTCCGCATGGGACACGCCGAGTCCACCCCCGCCGAGCAAGGCCGCCGCGACCGTGAACGGTCCGCTGAAAGCACCGTGATAGCCCGAACTCGGCCGGATCTTCGCCGCACGCGGTTCGCCGATCGCGTGCACCACCGGCGCGGGGAGGCCAAGGGTCAGCGCCGTGATCGAACCAGGGTCGACCACCGCCGACCGCAGCCGCAGTGCGGCATCGATGCCCGCGTGGGTGAAGTGGTTACAAGGATAGGGCTTGACGAATACCCGCCGGGCTTCCCATCGCGTCCCGAGCCCCGCGGTGAGCTGATCGGCGTCGGCCCGGTCCCCGCAAAACGCGGTGAGGAACCCGAAGCGCCCCTCCAGTGCCGTCGGCGGCCCGGTCAGCCCGTGCCGGGCCAGATCGGCGGCGGCCACCCCGGCGTGTGCCGCCCAGCCGCAGTGCACGCGTTTGACGGTGCCGCCGGTCCGGTTCGCCTCGATGATGCCCGAACCCATGCTGCAGGCGATGCCGATGACCGAGGCCAGCTCCGCCTCGTCGAGTCCGTACAGCATGCCGGCGGCGACGGCCGCGCCGACCGTGCCGCAGATCGCGGTGGCGTGCAGGCCGCGGTCGAAGAAGATCGAATTGTGTGCGGCCGGTTCATATCCCGCCATGCCGAGGCGGCAGGTGACCTCGATGCCGATCGCGGCGGCATCCAGCAGCGCGGCGCCGGACGCGCCGACGGCCTCGGCGACGGCGAGCGCGGCGGGCAGCACCGCCGCGGACGGGTGCAGCACCGAGGGCAGATGGGTGTCGTCGAAATCCAGGCTGTGCGCGAGGGTTCCGTTCACCAGCGCGGCGGCGTGGGCGGGCAGTCGCCGGGCCGTCGAGATCGCCGTGGCTTGCGGTGCGCCGCCCCAGGATTCAGCCATGGCGGATACCGCAACGGCGGCGTCGGTCGGCACCGCGGCGAGGCTGTTGCCGATCAGATCCAGTACCCGCCCGGCCATCTCGTCGCGGAAGTCGCGCGGCAACCCCTTCCGTGCGACGGTGTGCGCCAGTTTGGCCAAGTGCTGTGCGGGAGTGGGGTTCACGCGCCTACCTCTCTGCGGGCGAGCGCCTCGGCAAGGTCGACCACCCATTTCGCATTGGCCAGCAGCGCGGCATCGACGAATCTCCCCTGATCGTCGAGCCAGGCGGCATCCGCTCGGCCGAGCTGGCCGTGCAGCCGGGCGCGCGCCGCGGCCACCTCGCCGGGATCCGGTGTGAAGAGCTGGTTTACCACGCTCACCTGTTTGGGGTGCAGGACCGATCGACCGAAAAAGCCGCGCTCCTTGGCCGTTCGGGTATCCACGTTGAGGCCGTCCAGGTCCGCGACGTCGGTCCAGGCCGCCAGCGGCGGGCTCGGCAGCCCGGCGGCCCGGCTGGCGTTGACGACGCGCTGGCGCGCCCAGTCCAGTGCGCCGAGATCGCCGAGCCGCAGATCCGCCATGAGATCGGCCTCGCCGAGGGACAGCAGGGCGACGCCGGGGTGCGCGGTGGCGATCCGGTAGGCGTTCTCCACGCCCAGCGCCGATTCGATGATGGCGTGCACGGCCAGCCCGGAATCCAGAGCCACCCTGCGGACCCGGTCCGGATACTCCGCCTTCGGCAACCGCAACCCGGCCGCGGACGTTCCGGCCAAAGCCGCCAGATCTGCCGCGCCCCAGGGCGATTCGAGTGCGTTGAGACGCACCCAGATCGGCTTCGGCCAGTCCGCCGCCAGCGCCGCGGTCACCTGGTCGCGGGCAAACCGCTTCGCGTCGGCGGGCACCGCGTCCTCCAGGTCGAGCACGACGGCGTCGGCCTGCCCGGCCATGGCCTTGTCGAGCAGCGCGACCCGATGGGCGGGCACATAGAGCCAACTGCGAATCGGTTCCACCACAACCACCTTCCGGCGCTCAGTAGCGCCGTTCGCCGCTCCCCGTCAGCGGTGACCACCACTGGTTGTAGTTCGTCTCGCCGGCCCCGAAGATGCCGCCGTACCCCTCGACCACCTTGCCGTTCTCCCACTTGAGCATTTGCACTCCGGAGATGTCCAGGACGTCGAACGGCGACGTGCTGCCCTCCGGTGCACCCTTACGCACCGCGTGAATCCGGTTGGCGTCCACCGAATACCCGTCCTCGTTGTTGATCAGCAGGGTGATCGGCTGCATCGTCCATGACCCGCCCGAGGCCGCCAGCATCCCCGCGACGTAGGACAGGAAGTCATCGATTCCGACGCGCCAACCGGCCTCGGCATGGCTGCCCGGCGCCAGGAAGCGCAGGTCTTCGGACCAATACTGGGCCGTCTTGTCGCGGTCGCCGGAGCTGACCGCCGCGTAGGCGGCGGCTACCAATTCTGGGGTGATCTCGGTCATCTCTTCTCCATTGCTCGATGTGGTCACCGGATACTTATGGCCTGCTCTGGGCAGTTGGCCGCGCAGCGGCGCATGAGTTGTTCCGACCCCGCGGGCACCGGGCCGGTCAGGATCACCACCCCGTAGCCGAGGTCGTCGCAGTCGAATACCTCCGGGGCCAATCCCATACAGCGCAGGTGTCCCTGGCATTTGTCAGCGTCGATCAGTACGCGCATGCGAACCCCCGAGGTGCAGATCCAGTCGGCGCGGCCCCCAGACGTGCCCGGTCGACCACTTCACGGCGTCGCCGGACGCCAGGCTGAATTCCGGGATCGCGCGCAGCCATTCCTCGAGCGCGATCCGCATTTCCATCCGGGCCATCGATGAGCCGATACACCGGTGAATGCCGACACCGAAGGCCAAGTGGCGGTTGACCTCCCGATCGATTTCGACCCGATCGGCGCCCGGGAACTGCGCGGCGTCCCGGTTGGCCGACGGCAGCCCGAGCAGGATCGAATCCCCCGCGCCGAGTCGCACACCGTGGAATTCGGTGTCCTCGGTGACGACCCGCGCGATCTGGACGGGGGCGTAGGCACGCAGGAACTCTTCGACCGCGGTCGGGATCAGCTCCGGTTCGGCCACGAGCCGCTTGCGGTCCTCGGGATGCCGGGCCAGATGCCACAGGCTGCTGCCGATCGCGCTCCAGGTGGTATCGATGCCCGCGGTGATGATCAGCACCAGTGACCCGATCAATTCCGGACCGGTCAGGGTCCGGCCGTCGATCTCGGCGGACAGCACGCAGCTGACCAGATCCTCGCCGGGTTCGCGGCGGCGCTCCGCCAGCAGTTCCTCGAGGAACTGCTGGGTCTGCGCCATCGCGGCCTGGATCTCGGCCATCTCGTTGGATTCGAGCATGGCGCGCATGCGTTCGGCGAACTCGTCCTGGCGATCGTCGGGTAGGCCGATCATCTGGGCCATGAACCGCGACGGGATCTTCTTGGCGTACTCGGCCGCGGCGTCGCACTCGTCCCGGCCCGCGATGGTCGCGAGCAGTTCGCGGGCGTGTGCACGCACCGACGGTTCCAGCGCCTTGATCTGGCGCGGGCTGAAGGCGGGCAGCAGGGTGCGCCGGAACGGGCCGTGCCGCGGCGGGTCGAGGGTGATCGGCGGCCGTTCGGCCAGGTCGTCGCCGAAGGCGTTCTTGGGCACGCTGATCGAGACCGATGAGAACAGCTCGGGATTCTTGGCCACGTCATCGACGGCCTGATAGTTCGCCGCGATCCAATAGCCGCCGTGTTTTTCGCTGTGCGCCACCGGGCAGCGCGCGCGGATATCGTCGTAAGCAGTGAAGGGGTCGTCCGCGATCGGCGCGGCGAAGAGATCGAAATCGTTGTCGGAGGGCATAATTCACCGGCCTAGCAGAGCGAGAGGGCGGACCGGGGATCCGGTGCCGCCGAGGATTTTCAGTGGCGCGAGCACGAAGCCGAACTCCACCGCGGCGCGGCGGGTGAGCTCGTCGAACCGCATGTTCTCTACGATGTGGACGCCGCCGTCGACGAGCATGATCCGGTGCACTGGCATGATCGTGTGACCACGTCCGGGCGGGATCTGTTCGAAAGCGGTGGTGTCGGTGCCTGCTGCGCGAATTCCCTTGGCTACCAACCAGTGCGCGGCGTCAGGCGTCACTCCGGGCACGCCGGTGGCCTGTCCGAGATAGGCCTGCGGGTCGGTCCACCAGCGGCTCCAGCCGGTGTTGATCAGACAGACCTCGCCCGCGGCGGGTTCGACGCCGCTGCGGCGCGCCGCGGCGGCCAATTCCGTCGCGGTGATTCCGTGCCCGGCGGGCAGGCAGTCGACGCCGTGCAGCGCCGCGATATCGAGGAAGACCGCCCGGCACACCATCGGCGCGACGGTGTCGATGCCGTGCACGGAAAAGGCGCCGCCGCGTTGGGCCTCGGCGCTGTCCGCGCCGCCGTGCAGCCGACCGTCCTGGGAGACATGGGAAAGGGCGTCCATATGGGTGCCGACGTGTCCGCCGGTCGTGATGATCTCGCTGGCCGACGAGCCTCCGTCGGCGCGGACCACATCGCCGTGCCGACGAGCCAGTGCCATCCGGAACCCCGGATGATTCGGCGAGCACGGCATGCCATTTGCCAACGGCTGGGCCAGATCCAGGATCTCCACCCCCCTCGACAACGCGGCGAGCAGCCGGTCGGTGGTGGTTTCGGCGCCGGTCATGCCAGGTCCGGGAGTAGGTCCAGTGCGCGGGCCAGCTCCAGCACCCGGCGCGCGTTCGCCAGGATGGGCGGCGCGACGAGGCGTTGCCGGTCCGATACCACCACCGCCGTGTCCTGTTCCCCGGCCCGATCGGCTGCCTCGCAGATGCCGATCGCCTCGGCGATCTCGTCGGGCGCGGGCCGGTACACCTGGTGAATGATCGGCAGCTGGTCGGGGTGAATTGCCATGCGCCCCAAGAATCCGAGCCGTTTGCCGTGGACACAGCTACTTCGCAGGCCCTCGGGGTCGCGGACCTCGGCATAGACGCTCTGACACGGACTCGGCAGTCCTGCCGCACGCGAGGCCATGACCACGCGAATGCGGGCGGCGTCCATCGTCTGGCCGTCCAGTTCGCAACCCAAGTTCACGCGCAGATCCGATTCGCCGAGCCCGAGCATCGTGACCGCGGGCGCGGCGGTGGCGAGCGGGTAGGCCTGCTCCAGCGCGGCGGCCGATTCGATCAGCAGATGGATATCGGCCGGATGGCCGATCTCGGCCAGCAGCCCGCTGACCTGGCGCAGGTCGTCGACGCCGCCCACCTTCGGTATGCGCAGCCCGCGTAGCGCGGGCCCGGCGGCCGCGAGCACATCATCGGCGCACAGCCCGCTCGCCACGGAGTTCACCCGCACGAACGTCGGCTTGGCGACGCGGCCCGCGACGACGTCGGAAATCACCTCGCGGGCGTATTTCTTTTTCGATTCCGGTACGCCGTCCTCGAGATCGAGCACGACGGCGTCCGCGTCCGAGGCGTAGGAGCGTTCGATTCTGCTCGTGTGATGACCCGGCACATAGAGATAGCTCAGAAATAATGATCCGGAACTCACGGATTGCCCTGCAGAATGGTGTGGCTCGGAAAGTTGCACTACATCCCCCAAGGCGGACATCTCGGCAGCATCACAATGCGATCGGCAGCGGCCGGTCAGCGTCGAATCATTTCTACGCAGAATGCGCCGGAAATGTAAGTGAACCTTCGTACATGGCAAATGCTCGTGTACCAAGGTTCACTTTACGTGGATCTGCTCGCTCGGTAGGACTGAAAGCATGTCGACACCACCGGAGGCACCCTTCTATCCGATGGCGCGGACGCCGAGCTGTCCGCTCGAGCTACCGCGGGAACTGCGGGAGATCGCCCGGACCGCCCCGGTTTCCCGCGTGCGGATCTGGGACGGCAGCACGCCCTGGCTGATCACCGGATATGCCGAGGGCCGCGCGGTGCTGGCCGATTCGCGCGCCAGTTCCGATCAGAGCATGCCTGGATACACGTTCGCGGCGCCGCAGGCGAAGGCCTTCCACACCCGCAACCGCTCCATGCCCACCGTCGACGATCCCGAGCACGCATACCTGCGACGCATGGTGACCGCGGATTTCGCGAACCGGCGGATGGAAAAGCTGCGCCCCTCCTTCCAGCGGACCGTCGACGAACTGATCGATGCCATGCTCGCCGCCGGGGCCGGCGCTGACCTGTTTTCCACACTGGCCGTGCCGATGTCGTCCAAGGCGATCTGCGAGATCCTCGGCGTGCACGACAGCGAGGGCGAACGCTTCGCCGCACTCGGCAAGATCATGGCCGTGCCCGGCTCCTCCGACGAGGTACACCGGCAGGTCATCGAAGATATGCGCGCCCTGCTCGGCTCGCTGGTGGAGCGCGCCAAGACCGCACCGGGCGAGGGCGTGATCGGGCATCTGGTGCGTGCGGGCGAACTGCCCGACGACGAGATCGTCGCCACCGCACTGCTGTTGATGGCCGCCGGGCACGGGGCGACCGCGCACATGATCACGCTCGGGACGATGGCGCTGCTAGCCCATCCGGACCAGCTCGCCGAGCTGCGCGAGTCGGAAGACCCGGCGTTCATCGCCAATGCGGTCGAAGAACTGTTGCGCTACCTCAGCGTGGCACACCTGGGCAGGCGACGGGTGGCCATGGACGATATCGAGGTCGGCGGCGTTCTGATTCGCGCCGGCGAGGGCATCATCGTCGCGACGGATACGGCGAATCACGATCCGCAGGCCTTCGCGGGTGACCCCGACGAACTCGATCTGCACCGCGATGCCCGGCATCATCTCGCCTTCGGATTCGGCATCCATCAGTGCATCGGCCAGCAACTCTCCAGGGTGCTGTTGCAGGTGGTCTACGGAACACTCTATCGGCGCATCCCCACGCTCGAACTGGCCATTCCGGTGGAGGATATTTCCTACAAACTCGTGCTCGCCATCTACGGCGTCAACGCGCTCCCGGTGAAATGGTAACAAGCTAGGCGAGGAGAGAACTCTTGGATATCCATTTGGACAGAGATAAATGTATCGGCTCCGGCCAGTGCGTACTAGCCGCGCCCGAATGGTTCGACCAGGATGACAACGGAATAGCCTTCGTACTGCCCGGCACGGTATCCGACGACACGCTGGCCGAGGTGCGCCAGGCGGAATACACTTGCCCGGCGCTTGCCATTGCGGTGGACTCGGCATAACGCGATGCCCATGAAATATGTGCCGCTCGGCGCCAGCGGGCTCGGCACCTCGATCTACGCGCTCGGCACCGCGACCTTCGGCGACAGCACCGACGAGGACGAGACGATCCAGGTGCTGGACACCTTCGTCGACGCGGGCGGTCTGCTGATCGACACCGCGGACGCCTATACCGACGGCCGCGCCGAGCAGCTCATCGGCCGATGGTTGCGCACCAAATCGCCACAGGTGCGCGAGCAGGTCCTGCTATCGACGAAGGGCGGCGGCTACACCACCACCGCGGGCCTGAATCAGTGGGGTAACACCCGGCACAATCTGACCCGCGTGCTGGAGATATCCCTGCGCAGCCTCGGCGTCGATTGCCTCACCCTGTATCAGGCGCATACCTGGGATCCGTTGACGCCGTTGGAGGAAACCCTGCGTTTTCTCGATGATGCGTTGCGGGCCGGGAAGATTCGCTACGCCGGGATCTCCAACTACACCGGCTGGCAGCTGCAGAAAACGGTCGATCTGACGGAGACGCTGGGGCTTACGACACCGATCACCTTTCAAGCGCAGTACAGCTTGCTGTGCCGGGAGGTCGAATGGGAGATCATCCCGGCGGGCCTGCACAACGGTCTCGGGTTGCTCGCGTGGTCACCACTGTCCGGCGGCCTGCTCAGTGGTAAGTACACCCGGCACGAAACCCCAACGGAAACTGCGCGATTCGCCGATCCGACGGCGCGCGGCAAGATGCACGACGCCTACGTCAACGCCCTGTATAGCGCCCATGTGACGCGCGAACGCACCTGGCTCGTCCTGAAGCTGCTCGGCGAAATCGCCGTCGCCAGAAATGTCACGCCCGCGGCGGTGGCATTGGCCTGGGTGGCGGCGCGACCGGGCGTCAGCGGTGTGGTCCTCGGTGTCCGGACCGCCGAGCAGCTCGCCGCCAACCTCGAGGCTCGCTCGATCACGTTGTCCGATGACGAGACCGAGCGCCTGAACGAGGCGAGCGACCCGGGCGGGTCGGGATATCCCTACGGCAGCTTCGGTGCGATGCAGCGGAGCCGGGCGATCGAATGACGGCATCGAATGCGAGGACGAGAATGTCGAAAGACCCCTGGGAAACAGACTTCGATCACCACTCGGCGGAATACGCCGCCGACCCCTGGGCCACGAATATTTCGATGAACACCCATGCCCCGGTGTCCTACAGCCGGCGGCACGGCGGCTTCTGGCTGATGGCCGGATTCGACGAAGTATCCCAGGTCGCACATCAACCCGAGCTATTCTCCTCGGCGCACGAGCTGCCCAATACGCCCGGTCGGCCGCAGGGCACCGTCGTTCCCGCGTCCACCTTCCGCGGCCTGCCGCTCGAAATCGATCCGCCCGAATTTACGGAATGGCGCAGGGCACTCAATTCCTTCTTTTCGCCACCGGCCGCGCGGCGGTTGCGGCCACGCATCCAGCAGTACGCCTCGTGGTGCGTCGATAAATACATCGAGACCGGTGAGATCGATCTGGTGCTCGATCTGTCCAACCCGGTGCCCGCGCTGATCACGCTCGAACTCGTTGGTTTGCCGATGGAGGACTGGCGCGTATTCGCCGATGTCCTGCATGCCCTGGTCTATACCCTGCCCGGGACACCCGAATTCGACCGCGTCGAGGCCGATTTCGCGCGGCTGATCGAAACGGTACGTGCGTTGGTCCCGCAGCGCCGCGCCCATCCGCAAGACGATTTCGTGAGCTTCCTGACCCAGCTCGAGATCGGCGGGAAGAAACTCGACGACGAAGATGTCGTCGCGGTCTGCAACGCGGTCATACCCGGCGGGGTCGACACCACGACGGCCCTGCTCGCCTCGACGCTGGACTACCTGGACCGCAATCGAGAAGCCAGGAAGCGGCTCATCGAATCGCCCGAACTGATCCCCGATGTGTGCGATGAATTCCTGCGGTATTTCACGCCGGTCATGGGCGCCGGGCGGACCGCCATGGCGGACGCCTCCGTGGGCGGCTGTCCGATCCGTAAGGGTGACCGGGTGCTGTTGTCCTGGGCCGCGGCGAATCTGGATGCCAAGGTCTTCCCGAATCCGGAGCTGATCGACCTGGATAGGGACGCAGGCAAACAGGCCGCGTTCGGGATCGGCATCCACCGGTGCATCGGACGCCATATCGCCAGGATGGACTTCGAGGTCGTCATCGGCGAGGTACTGGCGCGGATGCCCGATTATCAGATCGTCGAAGGCGCGGCCGAGAAATATCCCACTGTGGGGCAGATCCACGGCTACATGCAGATGCCCGTCCGGTTCACGCCCGGTGCGCGGATCGGATCGCAACCATCGAGTCCCCCGCTGCCCGCGGCTCTCTCTCATTGATCCGGCCGAGCACAGCAGAAACGCAGGAGAAAACATGGCGCAGCAACCCAGGGTATTGCGGCTAGGGGCGATCATCGACGGTCCGGGCGGCCACATCTCCGCGTGGCGGCACCCGTTGACCAAGCCGGATGCCCAGCTCGACTTCGACTTCCACCGCCGCAATGTGCACACGCTCGAGCGCGGCATCTTCGACTGCGTCTTCGTGCCCGACGTCGTCGCGCTCTGGGGCACCGACGTGCAACATTTGAGCAGAACTGCCCGCAACGAGCATTTCGAGCCACTCGCGCTGCTGTCGGCCTTCGCCGCGGCGACCGAGCACATCGGGGTCGCCGCGACCGCGACGACGACCTACAACGACCCCTACGATATCGCCCGCAAATTCGCCTCCCTCGACCATCTCAGTGGCGGCCGGGCGGGGTGGAACGTGGTGACCTTGGCATCGATGTCGCGCAGTCCCGTCGCGCACCATATCGTC
>NZ_JBEXLC010000188.1:0-15471 GCF_040609795.1 Nocardia sp. NPDC004604 | reverse complement strand
CGGCACCGTCGCGGGCACTTTCGCCGAAAAACTCCTCACTCGTCCGACTCCCAGCAGCGATCGGTCTATCGCGTCAGACGAATCCCCGGCGCCTGTGTAGACGTCGAACTTCTCGCCGTCACCGATGAACGCCGGATCCTCGACGATCGCGCGGTGGAACGGGATGACCGTCGCCAGCCCCTCGACGTGGAATTCGGCCAGCGCGCGCCGGGCCCGCTGCAGCGCCTGCTCACGGTTCTCGCCGGTGACGATCAGCTTGGCCAGCATCGAGTCGAACTGACCGCCGATCACGCTGCCCTGCACCACACCGGAGTCGACGCGCACACCGGGACCGCTCGGCTCGGAGTAGACCGCGACCGGGCCGGGGGCGGGCAGGAAGCCACGACCGGCATCCTCACCGTTGATCCGGAATTCGAAGGAGTGCCCGCGCGGCGTCGGATCCTCGGTGATCTCCAGCGCGTGGCCCTCGGCAATGCGGAACTGCTGACGCACCAGGTCGATGCCCGCGGTCTCCTCGGTGACCGGGTGCTCGACCTGCAGGCGGGTGTTCACCTCGAGGAACGACACGGTGTCGCCCTGCACCAGGTACTCCACGGTGCCAGCGCCGTAGTAACCGGCCTCCCGGCAGATGGCCTTGGCCGAAGCGTGGATGCGCGCACGCTGATCGTCGGTGAGGAACGGCGCGGGGGCCTCCTCGACCAGCTTCTGGAACCGGCGCTGCAGCGAGCAGTCACGGGTGCCCGCCACCACTACGTTGCCGTGCTTGTCGGCGATGACCTGTGCCTCGACGTGGCGGGCCTTGTCCAGGTACTGCTCGACGAAGCATTCGCCGCGACCGAAGGCGGCGATCGCCTCCCGGGTCGCCGATTCGAACAGCTCCGGAATCTCCTCGATGGAGTGCGCGACCTTCATGCCGCGGCCACCACCACCGAAGGCGGCCTTGATCGCGACCGGTACGCCGTACTCCTTGGCGAACTCGACCACTTCGGCCGCGTTCTTGACCGGATCCTTGGTGCCAGCGGCCATCGGCGCCTTGGCGCGCTCGGCGATGTGGCGCGCGGTGACCTTGTCACCGAGGTCGCGGATGGACTGCGGAGACGGGCCGATCCAGATCAGCCCGGCGTCGATGACGGCCTGGGCGAAGTCGGCGTTCTCGGAAAGGAATCCGTAGCCGGGGTGGATGGCGTCGGCGCCGGACTTGGCCGCGGCGTCGAGGATCTTGTCGAATACGAGGTACGACTCGGCTGAGGTCTGACCACCGAGGGCAAAGGCCTCGTCGGCGAGCTTCACGAATGGGGCATCGGCATCGGGCTCCGCGTATACCGCGACGCTGCCGATACCGGCATCCTTGGCCGCCCGGATCACGCGAACGGCGATCTCGCCTCGGTTAGCTACGAGTACCTTCGATATCCGCGCGCTGGCATGGCTGGGCACTGAGCCTCCTGTTAGCAATCTTTTTGGTCGCCCCGTGGTCGACAAACTTACGTCTGGGGCGAGTGTAGGCAGTCTGCCAACAGAGCCCGAACTCGGATAGCCCTACTCAACAGTAGGTCGTGGATCACACCTCGTCGGCGGCGGCGTGGGGCCGGGGGAGGTAGCCCGCGAATCCGCGGATCGGATTCGGCGATCAGGTGCACCGGAGGCGAATCGGGACTACCTGGTACGTACCTTGCGGGCACTGCCCGCGGGTGCGTCGCCGGGTTCATACCCCTTGGCAATCGGCATGCGCACCGAGTTGCCCCATTCGGTCCAGGAGCCATCGTAATTGCGCACGCCGTCGAGGCCGAGCAGATAGGTCAGGACGAACCAGGTGTGGCTGGATCGCTCGCCGACCCGGCTGTAGACCACCAGATCGTCAGCGGTCGCCAGCGCGCCGTAGATCTCGTCCAATTCGGCGCGGGAACGGAAGCGGCCGTCACTATGGAAGGCCTCGGTCCACGCGATGTTGACCGCGGTAGGAATATGTCCGCCGCGCAATGCCGCATCCTCGGGATTGATCGGCGGCTGGATCAGCTCACCGGAGTACTCCTCGGGGGAGCGCACGTCGATCAGCGGTTTGCCGAGATGCGCGAGTACGTCCTCGCGGAACGCGCGCACGGTGGTGTCGTCGCGACTGACGAGCGGATACTCGCTGCGGGTGAGATAGGGCAGGTCGAAAGTGGTATCGCGCGCCTCGGAGATCCACGCGTCCCGGCCACCGTCGAGCAGCCGCACATCCGGATGCCCGAACAGGGTGAAGACCCAGCAGGCGTGCGCTGCCTGCGCGTTGCCGCGATCGCCGTAGATCACCACGGTATCGTCGCGCTCGATGCCCTTGGCGCGCATCAACTCGGTGAACCGGGCCCCGTCGATATAGTCACGCGTAACCGCATCATTCAGGTCGCCGCGCCAATCGATCTTGGTGGCGCCTGGAACATGCCCTATGTCATAGAGCAGTATGTCCTCGTTGGATTCGATGATCTTCAGCCCCGGCGCGCCGATGTTTGCCGACAGCCACTCTGTGGTTACTAGTCGGTGAGGATGTGCGTAAGAACCGAAAGCGGGATGAGGGTCCGGGGCAACGCGCACGATATGGGTCCTTCACACGAGGTAGACGGGTGGTTATAGCGATTCGGGTCTCACAGCGATGTTAGGTGTGAGGCGTTTGGGAAACTCGTTTCAGATCACAAATCGGCTGAATGGGCGAATAAATCGCACCCTCATCCGATAAAGTCTCCCGGGAGGAGGGGTGAGCTATGTCCGATTCTTGGCCGAGGCGTCGACTGCTCGCGATCCTACGTGGCGCCAGCGAACCTCTCGATGCCCAAGAACTGGCCAGAATCACTGGACAGCACGTCACCACTGTTCGATTCCATCTGGATGTACTCACCAGGGAATCGCTGGTGCGGCAGTTCCAGCAGCCCCCGCGCGGCCGCGGCCGCCCGCGCATCGGCTATAGCGCGGTTCAGCGATCGGTCGGTTATCAGGAGCTGGCCCAAGTACTGGCCGATCAACTCGGCCCCGATCCACGGCGCCGCTCCGAGGCGGCCGTCGCCGCCGGACGTGCCTGGGGCGCCAAGCTCGATGCGGGCGATCATGCGGTCGAATCGCTGGAGGACGCCAAGGACGTCACCATCACGCTGCTCTCCGAGCTCGGCTTCGCCCCGGAGCGCGATCCAGCCGCCGAGACCAATGATCAGGTGCTGATCCGGCTGACCGCCTGCCCGCTGCGTGAACTCGCACGCACCCACTCCGAAGTGGTGTGCGGTGTGCATCTGGGCCTGATCAAGGAAGTTCTCGACCGCAATGGCGCGCGCGGCGAGGTGAATGTCCGGCTGCACCCGTTCGTCGAGCCGGAGCTCTGTCTGGTCCGTTTGGAGCTCATGGCCCACGACGCCCGGCGCAACCAGGGCGTGCTGCGGGAGCCGGAGCACGACCGCGAGGTGGCGCCGGTATCGATCGGCGTGGAGTCCGGGGCGGAGCCGCGGATGGCCCCCGGCGAGCCGCGGATCGCGCCGCCGTCAGCGGGCCGAATGGCTCCACAGCTGCGCAATGCCGATCCCAACGTCGCCAAGCAGTCGGCGCAGCAGTGGTAATCCGATTCCGATAACGCTCGACGGATCGCCATCGATGCGATCGACGAACCAGCCGCCCATGCCGTCGAGTGTGAACGCGCCAGCCACCTGCAAGGGTTCGCCGGTCGCGATGTAGGCGTCCAGCTCTTCGGGGTCGGGTTTGGCGAAATGCACTGTGGTGGAACTGCAATCGACGGATTCGGCGATGACCTCGCCGTCCCGCAGCCGCAGTACGCAGTGGCCGGTGATGAGATCGGCACTGCGCCCGGCCATTTCGGCCCAGCGCGAGCGCGCCACCTCGGGCGTGTGTGGCTTGCCCTGTAATTCGCCGTCGACCAGCAGCATCGAATCGCAGCCGACCACAACGCAATCCGTGGCGAAGTCCGGAATTGTCGCGGCCACCGCCCTGGCCTTGGCCCGCGCCAGCTCGACTACGACGACCTCGGGTGCCGTGCCGGGCGGCAGTGCCGCGGCAACGGCGTCCTCGTCGACATCGGAGATCCGGACGACGGGGTCGATGCCCGCCGAGCGCAGCACCTCGCGGCGGGCGGGCGAGGCGGAAGCGAGAACGAGTCTCGTCATCCGATCAGTCGCGCAGGTGTGACAGTTGTGGGAACGCGTACGGGGAGAACGGTGAGGTGCCGCGATGCATCAGCGTCGGGCGACCCCAGGTGTCGGACGGACCGGTCGATTGGCTTCCGCCGCCGCTATTCGCGGCCGCCGACAGCACGCAGACGAGCGCCGCGACTTCCTCATCGGACGGCGCGCCCTTGATAACTCGAATGAACGGTTGCTCGGTCGCCTCGGCGGCCGGGTTCGTCGCGGGTGCGACAACCTCGACCACGTCCGCGATCGGGTCGACTGTGAGATCCAGTTCGGCGGCGGTCAACACGTCTTCTTCTGCCACGGTCGTCACAGTGCCAGATCCTCTCTCTATATCGATCGAGCCCATGCCCAACGCGATGTCATGTGGAGCAAGCGACCATCATCGTCGAATTCACTCATTGTGTCTCTACAACCAGTGTGCGCGGCCCATCGAGGCTATCGCTTGATCACAGCGGTATGTTGCCGTGCTTCTTCGGCGGCAGAGTCACCATCTTGCGCTCGAGCAGGCGCAGTGCCGAGACGATCTGGCCACGGGTGTGCGAGGGTGGAATGACCGCGTCCACGTAGCCGCGCTCGGCGGCGACGTAGGGGTTCACCAGGGTGTCTTCGTACTCGTTCTGCAGCTCCAGGCGCAGCGCATCCACATCGTTTCCGCTCTTCGCGGCCTCTTGCAGCTGCTTGCGGTAGACGAACCCGACCGCGCCCGAGGCGCCCATGACGGCGATCTGGGCGGTCGGCCACGCCAGGTTCACATCGGCGCCCATGTGCTTGGAACCCATGACGTCGTAGGCGCCGCCGTAGGCCTTGCGGGTGATGATGGTGATTTTGCCCACAGTGGCCTCACCGTAGGCGTAGAGCAGCTTCGCGCCGCGCCGGATGATGCCGTTGTACTCCTGGCCGGTGCCGGGCAGGAAGCCCGGGACGTCCACCAGGGTGATGATCGGGACGTTGAAGGCGTCGCAGGTGCGCACGAAGCGCGCGGCCTTCTCCGAAGCGTCGATGTCGAGGCAGCCCGCGAACTGGGTGGGCTGGTTGGCGACGATGCCGACGCTACGGCCGTCGACCCGACCGAAGCCGACGATGATGTTCATCGCGCGCTCGGCCTGCACCTCGAGGAATTCGTCGTCGTCGAGCAGGCGACGGATGACCTCGTGCATGTCATAGGGCTGGTTCGGCGAATCCGGGATGATCGTGTCCAGCTCGAGGTCTTCCTCGGTGAGCGAATCCTCGATGGCGCCGGTGATCGGATCGGTGGCCGGGAAGCGCGGCGCCTCGGCGCGGTTATTGCTCGGCAGGTAGCTCAGCAGGTCCTTGACGTAATCGAGGGCATCCTGCTCACCGGAGGCGACATAGTGCGCGACACCGGATTTCGTCATATGCGTGTGCGCGCCACCCAGGTCCTCCATGGTGACGTCCTCGCCGGTGACCGTCTTGATGACATCCGGGCCGGTGACGAACATCTGGCTGGTGCCGTCGACCATGACGACGAAGTCGGTCAGCGCGGGGGAGTAGACATGGCCACCGGCGGCCGGGCCCATGATCAGCGAGATCTGCGGGATGACGCCCGAGGCCTGGATGTTGCGGTGGAAGATCTCGCCGTAGAGGCCGAGCGAGACGACGCCCTCCTGGATGCGCGCGCCCGCACCCTCGTTGATGCCGATCAGCGGCCGGCCGGTCTTGAGTGCCAGGTCCATCACCTTGACGATCTTCTCGCCGTAGACCTCGCCGAGGCTGCCGCCGAAGACCGTAACGTCCTGGCTGAAGATGCAGACGTCGCGGCCGTCGATGGTGCCGTAGCCGGTCACCACACCGTCGCCGAGCGGCCGGTTGCTCTCCAGGCCGAAGTTCACGCTGCGGTGGCGGGCCAGTGCGTCGAGCTCGACGAAAGAGCCCTCGTCCAGCAGTGCGAGGATGCGCTCGCGGGCGGTCATCTTGCCCTTGGCGTGCACCTTGTCGACCGCGGCCTCACCCATGGGGTGCTGCGCTTCGTCCAGCCGATTACGCAGGTCAGCCAGCTTCCCAGCGGTGGTGTGGATATCGGGGGTGCCCGCCGATTCCGATGCGGGCTGCTGCTGGACACTCGTCATGGCTCCGGAGTGTAACCAGTGCCAGTGCTTCGCTCTAACCGAGTGCCGCTTACCGGTGAGTAAAAAACCCCAGCTAGATCATGTTCCGGTATGCGAATGGCCGCAAACTTCCTGGTTGATCAGCGAACCGGGGCGGGCTTGTGAAGTGTCCGGCGCCGCGAAAATCGGTGGCGGGTCGTTCTTGTGCCCAGATAGCCTGGGGGCGTCAGTAATTCGACCGAGGGGAGGTCCGAGAAATGTTCGATCGGAGGCGGGCGCGCATCGCGCGCATGGCGACCTGAGCCGTACTGAACTGACCGAGGGGAGGGAAATTATGTGGGAGTGGAGTCGAAGTACCGCCGAATACGCGTCGGCGGCGTCCTGGACCAGTTGGCAGACCGTGTGCACCGAACCGACCGTGGTCGAGCCGGAGCACCGGGCTGAGGCCACCGAGTCCGCCACGGCGGAGGAGGGCTCCGCCATGGCGGAGTCCGTCGAATACGACCTCTGCGGATAGCTACGACCTTCGCGACCTGCCGCGATAACGACGGCGTCGACCTATCGCGGCAGGTCGGTGCGTACCGAGTAACCTGCCGGTGTGCACAGGCCACCATTGGATGCAGAGCAGTTGCGGCGCAGTCTCATCGAGTTGCCCGAGCTGTCGTTCTTCTCCCACATCGATGTGGTGGAGTCGACCGGGTCCACCAATGCGGACCTGATCGCCCGGGCCGGGGATGCCGATGCCGATCGCGTGGTTCTGCTCGCGGAAACCCAAGAGCAGGGCCGCGGGCGGCATGCCAGGACCTGGATCAGCCCGCCGCGCGCGCAGATAGCGATGTCGCTGTTGGTGCGGCTGCGCGGCATCGAGCCGTCGGCGCTCGGCTGGCTGCCACTGCTCACCGGCGTCGCGGTAGTGGACGCACTGCGCGCGAGCGCCGGTGTGGACGCGAATCTGAAGTGGCCCAACGATGTGCTGATCGATGGCCGCAAAGTCGCGGGCATCCTGGCCGAAGTCGCCTCCGGTGGTGGGGCACCCGCCATTGTCGTCGGGGTCGGCCTGAACGTCGATCTCACCGAGGCGGAACTGCCGGTGCCGCATGCCACTTCGCTCGCGCTGGCGGGTGCGAAGGTCACCGACCGCACCGAGCTCGTGCAGTCACTGCTGGCCGAATTCGCCCGCCGCTTCACCGCGTGGCGCGACGCCGGTTGGGATACCACCGACCTGATCGGCGTCTACCGCGACCGGTGCGCCACCCTCGGCGCCCTCGTGCGCGCCGAACTGCCGGGCGGCCAGACCATCGAGGGCATTGCCACCGATATCGACACCGCGGGCCGCCTGCTGATCGGCGACCACGCCGTGTCCGCGGCCGACGTCACCCATCTGCGCGCCAACTACTGATCCGCACTGACCGAGCGCCGCACCCTTGTGGAGCTGCGGATCCCGACAGGGTGTGCGGCTGGTTGGGTCGGAACCTGTTGCCGGGCACCGATGTTCGGATCAGACGGGCTGCATGGCGCCGCGTGCCGCTGCCCTGGCGAGCAGGCGGTCGCGCTGCTCTTCGAACCTGAGCACATCCTTCTCCAGATTCGCCAGGAATGCGCCGAGTTGCTCGCGGGCCTGCTCGCCGCGCGGGCCGAAGTCGGTTCGCTCGAAGATGTTCCACTTCTTGAGCACCGGCTGCACCACCTCTTCGAGGTGCTGGCGCAGGTCGTAGATGCCGTGCTTGGCCATCAGCGCGCCGTTGCGGCGGAAGTTCGGCATTCTGTAGCCGGGCATGACGAAGTTGGTGAGGATCGTGGTGATCGCGGCCATGGCCTGATCGGGTACCAGGTCCAGGCCCGCGCCGCACATATTGCGGTAGAAGATCATGTGCAGGTTCTCGTCGGCGGCGATGCGCTGCAGCATGCGGTCGGCGATGGCGTCATCGCAGACCCTGCCGGTATTGCGGTGGCTGACCCGGGTGGCGAGCTCCTGGAAGGTCACATACGCGACGTTCACCAGGAATCCGGTCCCGCCCTCGGGTGAAGGCACGCCGCGGGTCATATGGATCATGCGGGCCTGTTCCAGCGCGACCGGATCGATGCCGCGGGTGACCACGAGGTAGTCGCGCATGACGATGCCGTGCCGGTTCTCCTCGGCCGTCCAGCGGCCCACCCAGCTGCCCCAGGCGCCGTCTTGGGAGAAGTGCTCGGCGATCAGTCGGTGGTAGGAGGGCAGGTTGTCCTCGGTGAGCAGATTGGTGATCATGGCGGCCTTGGCGACCTCGTTCAGCTTGGACTGCTCCGGTGCCCAGTCCGCACCGCCCAGTGCGGCGAAGTTGCGGCCCTCGTCCCATGGGACGTAGTCGTGCGGGTGCCAGTCCTTGGCCATCGAGAGGTGGCGGTTGAGATTCTGTTCGGCCACCGGTTCGAGTTCGGTCAGGATTTCCAATTGGGTCAGATCTCTGGTCACACACGCCTCCACAGTCGTATCGACGTCTTGTCAAGCCGGACTTGTCTTTTCACAGGCAGGGCATTGCGCAGAACAGAACGAGAGCTGGTCGAGCGGGCAGAGCCGGGTCGAGCGGGCTGCCGTCGGGTCGTGGCTGGTCGTTTCGAGCGGATCTGCAAGCAGTCGCTACGGTATGAGGTGAACCTGTGCCGAAACTCGAGCTGACTCGAGAAGGGCTCGAGTCGCCGATGTGGCGAGGTGACGATTGTGCAGCACGGCACGTGTCGTTGTCCACGCTTTCGGGCGTGTTCTCGCGGTAGGGTTCCGTCATGGGTTATCCGGAGGAGGTGCTCGCCCCGGACGAGCAGTTGATACTCCATCGTCATCCGCATTGGAAAATGCTGTTCTGGCCGATTGTGACGCTCATCGTCGCCACCGCGCTGGCCGGATTCGCCGGGGGGTTCATCTCGCGCAAGGCCGAGGGCACGAATCGTTCGGTGCTGCTGATCGTGGTGCTCGTGGTCTGGCTCGGCATCCTTGTATGGCGTTGTGCCGCACCGGTTATCAGCTGGAAGTCGACGCATTTCATCGTGACCGACCGGCGGGTGCTGATCCGTCAGGGCGTGCTCACCCACACCGGCATCGATATCCCGATGAGCCGGATTTCCAGCGTGCAATTCCGCCACGGTCTGTTCGACCGGCTGCTCGGCACCGGCACCCTGATCATCGGTTCGTCTTCGGAGGAACCGCTCGAATACGACGACATTCCGCAGGTGCAGCAGGTGCATGCGCTGCTGTACCGCCAGGTATTCGAACAGTCGCGCGATAATCTGGGTCAATGACCGCCGTACTGCTGGCCGAAGACGATGAGGCCATCGCCGCACCGCTCTCGCGTGCGCTGGGGCGCGAGGGCTATTCGGTCACCGTCGAGCGTTTCGGGCCCGCGGTGCTGAAACGGGCCCTCGAGGGCGATCACGATCTGCTCATTCTCGATCTCGGCCTGCCCGGTATGGACGGACTCGAGGTATGCCGTCAGGTCCGTGCCCGTGGCGCCGATCTGGCCGTGCTCATGCTCACCGCGCGCACCGACGAGGTGGATTTCGTCGTCGGGTTGGACGCGGGCGCCGACGACTATGTCGGCAAACCGTTCCGGCTGGCCGAATTGCTCGCGCGGGTGCGAGCGTTATTGCGGCGCAGTGGAATCGGCGATGAGGCCGTCGAGGTGGGCGGCATCCGGCTGGAGCCCGCCGCGCGACGGGTGCTGGTCAACGGCGTCGAAGTCGGTTTGGCCAATAAGGAATACGAATTGCTCAAGGTGCTGATCGATCGGGCGGGCCAGGTGGTCCCGCGCGAGACGATCCTGCGCGAGGTATGGGGCGACGCCGAACTGCGCGGTTCGAAGACCTTGGATATGCACATGTCCTGGCTGCGCCGCAAGATCGGCGACGAGGGCCCGATGGCGGAGCGGCGCATTGTCACCGTGCGCGGGGTCGGCTTCCGTCTGAACACCGACTGATGGTGCGGCGCAACTGATATGAGACGCAGAATTCTGCGATCGATCCTCACCGTGCTGACCATCACCACGGTGGTGCTCGGCGTTCCGCTGATCTATACCGCGTGGCTGTGGGTCGAGGACATCACCCGCAGTGATCTGGAGAACCGGCTGGAGCGGATCGCCACCGAGATCATCACCCAGGAACGCGGTGACGGCATGGTGCTCGGCGAACTCGACACCCGGTTGGTGCGGCCGCTGATCCCTAAGGACGGCAGGCTGACCATCATCTATCCGGCGCCGCAGGACAATGCGTCCCGGCTCGATATCGGTGCGGAAGAGATCGAAGACCCACTGGTCGAATCGCTGTCCATGGGCACAAAGGGTTCGCTGCGGTTGGAGATCCCGTCCGGACCGATGCATATGATGCAGATCCAGGCCGTCGCGGTGGTGGCCTTCGCGGTGCTCGCCTCGCTCGGCGCGGCGGTGTCGGTGGCGATGATCACCGCGCGCCGGGTCGCCGATCCGCTGCGTGATGTGGCGGCCAGGGCGGCACGGCTGGCCATGGGCGACTTCCGGCCGGATCCGCGTCGGCACGGGATCTCCGAACTGGACCGGGTCTCCGATGTGCTCGATTCGGCGACCGTCGAGATCGCCGGGCGGCTGCAGCGCGAGCACGCGCTGGTCGCCGATGTTTCGCATCAGCTGCGCAGCCGCCTGACCGCGGTTCGCCTGCGGCTCGACGAGCTGTCCGCGCACTCCGATCCGGCCGTGGTACACGAGGCCGAGGAAGCGATGGCGCAGGTCGACCGGCTCACCGATGCCATCGATGATCTGGTCCGCGCCTCGCGCGACGAGGATGCCGCCGACCGGGATCCGGTGCCGGTGATGGATGAATTGCGCGGTGTCGTCGAGGAGTGGTCGCATCCGTTCACCGAGGCGGGCCGCACACTGCGACTGATCGGCGACGAATCCCTGCGCGCCCCGATCACCGGATCCCGCCTGCGCGAATCACTGGCCGTGCTGGTCGACAATGCGCTGATGCACGGTGGCGGCACCTGCACGGTGTCGGTGCGCACCGTGCGCACGGTCAGCGATCGCGAACCGCTGGTGGTGGTCGAGGTGGCCGATGAGGGCGATGGTGTGCGTGACGAACTCGCGCCGCACATCTTCGATCGCGGCTTCTCGGCGGGTGGATCCACCGGTGTCGGGCTGGCCCTGGCCAGGGCGCTCGTCGAGGCCGATGGTGGGCGGCTGGAGTTGCAGCGGCGCAGGCCCGCGCTGTTCGCGATGTTCCTGGGGTCCAGTGCGTCGCCGCCGCGCACGTCCAATGGCGCGCAGGTGCCGGAGCCGCGCTAGCTGCGGCCGAGCTGCTCTTCCTCGAGCATCTCTTCGATCTCCTCGACCAGCTCACTGATTTCGTCCGGGAACACCCAGCGGCGCATCGCCCAGAAGCGGAAGGCCATCTGCAGCAGATTGCCGATGATGAAGGCGCTGATGAAGTCCGCGATGTTCTCGACGGTGAAGCTCACATCGGGTTGGCGCAGGTCGAAGACGTAGCTGGAGATCCATAGCGGGATGAAGCTCAGCACCACCCCGACACCGCTGACACCGAAGAACAGCAGCGCCTCATGATGCTTCTCGCGCCCGCCGCGGTTCTTGAACGACCACTCGCGGTTGAGGATGTAGGAGCAGATGACCGCGATCACCCCGGAGATGATCTTCGCGGTGACCGGCTTGGTCTCCAGCACCGTCCACTTGAGCACGTAGAAGATGCCCGAGTCGATGATGAAGGTGGTGGCGCCGACGATGGCGAATTTGATCAGCTCGTGGTGGCGGTACGCGATCTCCCGCAGCGGCTTGGGGAGGACGTTGACCACGTCGTCGACGAATGACACAAGGCCCGAGTGTACCGGTACGAATCCCGACTCTCGGACATGACAAGATTGCACGACGTGAGGGAGCGAAGCGAGCGAACCATCAACACAGCCTCCATGGAGGTCACGCCGGAGCCGAGCGTCAGCGAGGTGCCGGCGTGAGCTCCCGCCGTTCGTTCGATCCTGCCGCCATGCCCACCGTCACCATGATCGGTGGTGGTCAGCTCGCGCGCATGACGCACCAGGCTGCCATCGCCTTGGGCCAGCGGCTACGGGTGCTCGCCGAGCGTCCGGACGACCCGGCCGCCCAGGTGAGCCCGGAGGTCGTGCTCGGCAGTCACACCGATCTGGCCGCGCTGCGCAAGGCCGCCGTCGGCTCGCATGCGCTGACCTTCGACCACGAGCATGTGCCGACCGAATATCTGGAGGCGCTGGTCGCCGAGGGCGTGAATGTGCAGCCGCCGCCGCGCGCACTGGTCTTCGCGCAGGACAAGCTCGCCATGCGGACCAAACTGTCCGAACTCGGATTGCCGGTGCCCGCCTTCACCCCGGTCACCTCGGTGGCCGACGCGGTGCGGTTCGGTGCCGAGCACGACTGGCGGGTGGTGCTGAAGGCGGTGCGCGGCGGTTACGACGGGCGCGGCGTCTGGATGCCGGAGTCGGCGGTCGAGGCCGAGACGATCGTGGCCGATCAGCTCGCGCACGGTGTGCAACTGCTCGCCGAGGCCAAGGTGGACCTCAAGCGCGAACTGTCGGCGATGGTGGCCCGTTCGCCGTTCGGTCAGGCCGCGACCTGGCCGGTGGTGGAGACGGTGCAGCGCAATGGCCAGTGCGCCGTGGTGATCGCGCCGGCGCCGGACCTGAGCGACGAATTGGCCACCCGGGCCGAGACGCTCGCGCTGAACCTGGCCAGCGAACTCGGCGTCGTCGGTGCGATGGCGGTCGAGCTCTTCGAAACCAATGACGGCGCGATCCTGATCAATGAACTGGCCATGCGTCCGCACAACTCCGGGCACTGGGGCATGGACGGCGCGTGCACCGGCCAGTTCGAACAGCATCTGCGCGCGGTGCTCGACTATCCACTCGGTGATACCCGTCCGCTGGCGCCGGTCACCGTGATGGCCAATATCCTCGGCGCGCCCGAGGCGCCGACCATGTCGATGGACGAGCGGCTGCACCACCTCTTCGCCAGAATGCCGCAGGCGAAGGTGCATCTGTACGGCAAGAGCGAACGTCCGGATCGCAAGATCGGGCATATCAACGTGCTCGGCGACAATGTCGCCGTGGTGCGCGAGCAGGCCGAGCGCGCGGCGCATTGGATGTCGCACGCGATTTGGACCGACGGATGGGATCCCCACGGTGAGTAATGCGCAAGTTGGCCTGATCATGGGCAGCGACTCCGACTGGCCGACCATGGAGGCCGCCGCGATTGCCCTGGCGGAGTTCGATATTCGGTTCGAGGTCGGCGTCGTCTCGGCCCACCGCACCCCCCAGCGCATGCTCGACTACGCCCGTGACGCGGCGGGCCGCGGTCTGCAGGTCATCATCGCGGGCGCCGGCGGCGCGGCGCACCTGCCCGGTATGGTCGCCTCCGCCACCCCGCTCCCTGTGATCGGCGTTCCCGTCCCCCTCAAATACCTCGACGGCATGGACTCCCTGCTGTCCATCGTGCAGATGCCCGCGGGCGTCCCGGTCGCCACCGTCTCCATCGGCGGCGCCCGCAATGCGGGCCTACTCGCCGTCCGCATCCTCGCCGCCCACGACTCCGCCCTGCGCACCCGCATGGAACAGTTCCAGGCCGGTCTCGAAACAATGGTTCTGGAAAAGGACGAAGCCCTCCGCACCGAACTCCTCGGCTGACCGAGCCGCCCCCTGGAGCGCGGCGACCGATTCGACAAGCCCCGCGCTTTCGCGGCTGCTCGGTACATCGTCGTGGTTTCGGGCGGCACGAAGGTCATGAGTCCCGGTCCGCGGTCGGTGCGGTTCGTCAGCGGCGGCTCGGCCGCGGCTTGCGTGCGGTGCGGATACTCCTCGGAGGTCGGGCGAACTGTGCTGCAGTGCGTCCCGACCAGTCGAAATGTCGCTTGCCTCGAGCAGGTCGACCACATGCGGTCGGCGGGGCTCAGTACGGTGATCGCGTGGTGACTGATGAGAGTGGGCGGCCGCGCAATGGCGACGAGACGGCTCGGTTTCGGCTGACGGTCGTGGATCAGGCACTGCGGTTGTTCGCTGAGCAGGGGTATGAGGCGACGACCGTGGATGAGATCGCGGAGGCGGCGGGCATTTCCCGGCGGACGTTCTTTCGGCAGTTCCGCTCGAAGGAGGACGTGATCTTCGCCGATCACGAATCGCAGTTGGCGCAGGCGGCGGAGTTCTTGGCGGCGGCGCAGGGGGATCCGTGGGAGGCGGTCTGCGCCGCGGTGGTGCAGGTATTCGAGCGGTTCACGCAGTGGCGCGAGATCGCCGAGCGGCGGTACCGGGTGGTGCGGCGGGTGCCAGCACTGCGCGAGCGCGAGATCGTGACCGTGTTCCGGTACGAGCGGCTGTTCACCGACTACCTGCGGGAGCGGCTGCCCGAGGTGCCGGATCTGGCGCGGGTGCAGTTCACGGCCGCGGTGACGGCCACGCACAACTACCTGTTGCGGCGCATGGTGCGTGGTGAATCGGATGCGGGGGCGGCGGATCTGCGGGTGGAGTTGGCGGCGATTCCGCGCGGTGCGGGCCGAGGGCCGGGCGCCGGGGAGTTGGTGGTCGCGGTATTCCCGAGGGATATGCCCCCGCGGCAGGTCGCCGATCTGGTGACCAGGCAGCTCGGCAGCCTGTGACCGGAATCATAGTATGCACTATATGACACTCAGTGCCATGATGTAACTGCACTTGACGCTGCATTCTGGACGTATACTTGGCCAGAAGATGGCACTGAGTGCCGAGCGCTGGATATCGACCCGGCACCATCACGACCGACAAACCAGGAGTGTGCCCCCATGGCGGGAAATCCGGACTTCAACCTGTTCCAGTTGGAGGACTTCCACGACGAACTGCGCGCGGCCATCCGCGGACTGGCGGAGAAGGAAATCGCCCCCTACGCCAAGGACGTCGACGGCAACTCCCGCTTCCCCGAGGAGGCGCTCACCGCGCTGACCGCCGCGGGTTTCAACGCGGTGCACGTGCCGGAGGCCTACGGCGGCCAGGGTGCGGACTCGGTCGCCACCTGCATCGTGATCGAAGAGGTCGCCCGCGTCTGCGGTTCGTCCTCGCTGATTCCGGCCGTCAACAAGCTCGGCACCATGGGCCTGATCCTCAACGGCTCCGAGGAACTCAAGCAGCAGGTGCTGCCGGATATCGTCAACGGCGAGATGGCCTCCTACGCGCTGTCCGAGCGTGAGGCGGGCTCCGATGCCGCCAGCATGCGCACCCGCGCCAAGCAGGACGGCGACGACTGGGT
>NZ_JBEXLC010000187.1:0-15691 GCF_040609795.1 Nocardia sp. NPDC004604 | reverse complement strand
GTTTACCACTTAAAAATTCGCTTTCAGTAAAAAACTTGCTATTCATTCGGCGGCCGCGTCGAAGATCTTGCCCTTGCCGCCGTCATGCGCCTTCTGCTTGGCGCTGTTGAAGACCTTCTCGAATACGCGTGGCACCGCGAGGATGAAGTGCGGGCGGTAGCTGCCGAACTGTTCGACCAGAGTGGACCAGTCGGAGCTGAATGCGACGATCACCTTGGCGTCGAACGCGGCCAGCGTGACGGCGCGCGCGAAGACGTGCGCCAGCGGCAGGAACATCAGCGTCTTCTTGCCTTCGGCGACGTACTTGCTCAGGGCGAGCCGGTCGGACTTCGACTCCGCGTAGAGGTTCGAGTGCGAGAGCATGACGCCCTTGGGGCGGCCGGTGGTGCCCGAGGTGTAGATCAGGGTGGCCGGGGATTTGGCATTGACCTCGGCCCGGCGCGCGTGCACGACCGCGTCGTCGAGGTCCGCGCCGCGCGCGATCAGCTCATCGACCGCGCCCTTATCGATCTGCAGCGTCTCCTGCAGATCCGGCAGCGCGCCCGCCTCGATCTCGTCGATGACCCTGCGGTGCTTATCGCTGTCGACCACCAGCAGTTTGGTGGCGGAGTCCTGCAGGATCCACTTGGCCTGTTCGGCGGCCGAGCTGTCGTAGATCGCGACGGTGCAGCCACCGGCGGCCCAGACGGCGAAGTCGAGCAGCACCCATTCGTAGCGGGTCGGGGCCATGATGGCGACGCGGTCGCCGAGTTCGAGACCCGAGGCGATGAGGCCCTTGGCTACCCCGGTGACCGCCTTCGCGAATTCCGCCGCCTTGATATCCCGCCAACCGCCATCGCCGGTGACGTTGAACAGCACCGCGCCGGGCGACTGCTCGGCGTGCCGGAAGACGTTATCGGAATTATTCGCGTCTTCCGGGATGGTGTAGGAAGCCGGGACTTCGAACTCTCGCATCAGTGCCCTTCCACGTGGGTTTACTCGTCAGTAATTTACGACACCTGTGACCGGGACGTCACTCCGGCCACCGAAACACCGGTCCGGTTCGGCATCGGCGGGCCGGTCGAGGTCCGGTCGGACGCGGTGGGACGGAGTCGCTCTTGCGTTTCGTGCGTTTGAACGAGCGCAGGTGAGACACTGTCTATCCTAGGTCGCGCAGGGCAACCGGCTGGATGGCTTCCCGCAGGAAGTCGGCCAATTCGGTCAGTGCCGCCGCGGCCGGTCCAACGAGCGCGGCCTGCAGCTGCGCGACGTGCCATAGCCCCTGGCTCTCGATGAACCGGGTGGGCACGCCCGCCACCCGCAGCGCCGCAACGAATTCGACACATTGGGCATGCAGCATTTCGCTGATATCGACCTGCACGTACGTCGGCGGCAATCCGGCCAGCACACCGTGCAGCGGCGCGTAGCCGGTGTCCTTGCCGTCGCCGTCGCCGAGATAGGCGGCGGCACAGGCGCGCGACCACGGCCGGTTGATGACCAGATCGCGCGACTGCTCGGGGACCTGATTCGGGTCGACCCACGGCGCGATCAAGCCGAGCGCGGCCGGGGTGTACCCGTGCCCGGCGATCAGCCGCTGTGCGGTGGCCAGCGATAGTCCGCCGCCCGCCGAATCCCCTGATAGCGCGATCTGTTCGGGTCGGTAGCCGATATTGCCGACCAGCTCCAGGAAGGCCGCTTCGGCGTCGTCGAGTCCGGCCGGGAACGGGTGCTCCGGTGCCAGCCGGTAGTCGAGAACATAGACGGCGCAACCGGTTTCGTGAGCCAGCCGGGCGGCGAGCGAGCGGTGCGTCGCAAGCGATCCGATCGCGTAGCCGCCGCCGTGCAGGTAGAGCACGGCACCCCTGGTGCGGCTCGGCAGCTGCGGACCCGCGGTGATCCGTTCCGCGGGCCTGCCGCCGAGCCGGAGCCGGTGCACGGTCGTATCGGAGGGAAGGAACTGCGCGCGCGAACCGATATCGAGCAGCAGGCGCTGCAGCTGCCAGGGCAGCCGCGCGTTCAGCGTGATACGGAAGATCGGACTCAGCAGCGTCCGCGCGATGGGCAGCGGAATATTGATGTCACGCATGGGTTTTCCTCGATTCCCGGCGTCCGCTTCCGGACCCCGGGGCAGCAGAGCTCAGGGCAGGATGCGACGGTTCACGACGGCGGCGATGCGCTGATAGCCGGAGGCGGTGACCCGGACGAACAGGTCCAGCACCTTGGCCTCCCAGCCGATCAGCACTCGGCCGTGACCCTTGCCGACGCCCTCGGTGATGGTCTGGGCGGCCATCTCCGGCGTGTGAATGGCCAGCTTCTTGTCGAACATCGATGCCGCGCTGGCACCGTCGACGCCATCGGCGTAGGTGGCATTGCGGGCAACGGCGGTCTTGATACCGCCGGGATGCACACAGGTCACCTTGACCGGATGCTTGCCGACCAGCATCTCCTGGCGCAGCGATTCGGTGAAGCCGCGCACCGCGAACTTGGCTGCGTTGTAGGCACTCTGGCCCGGTACGGCGATGAGGCCGAACAGGCTGGACACATTGACGACGTGGCCATCGCCGGATTCGATCAGCAGCGGCAGGAACGCCTTGGTGCCATTGACGACGCCCCAGAAGTCGACGTCCATGATGCGCTCGATGTCCTTGAACTCCGAGCGGATGACCTCACCGTGGTAGGCGATGCCCGCATTGTTGTAGATCTGGTGCACCGTGCCGAAGTGCGCCTTGACGGCGTCGGCGTAGAGCAGCACCGCTTCGCGCTCGACCACATTCAGCCGATCGGACTTGATCTCGGCCCCGTATACCTCGCAGCGGCGCACGGTCTCGGCCAGGCCGTCGGTGTCGATATCGGAGAGCGCGAGTTTGGCGCCGCGCCTGGCCAGGTTCTCGGCGAGGGCGCGGCCGATGCCGGAGCCCGCTCCCGTGATCACACAGACCTTGCCCCTGAAGTAAGCATCATTGCGCCCGCCCGTCGCCCGACCGCCGCCCCCCATGGAATCGCTTCGCGACGCTGTATTCACTGTGCTGCCACCACCTCGAGGTCGTTGCTGGATGTTTCGACGGTCGCGGTCTCGTAGGCGGAGACGTCGAAACTCTTTGTGAGCCTACGGAATTCGAACGTGAAGTCCGGCCACAGCGTGGTGTTGTTGCCGTGCTTGTCCAGGTACCAGCTGGCGCAGCCGCCGGTGCTCCATACGCTCTTCACCAGTTTGCGCTGTAACTCCTTGTTGTAGGAGTCCTGCACCTCGCGCTTCACCTCGACAGTACGCAGGCCGAGGCGATCAAAGGTGGACAATGCGTCGGCGATGTAGTTGATCTGTGATTCGATCATGTACACCATCGAGGTGTGGCCGAGGCCGACATTCGGGCCGAGTAGGAAGAACATATTCGGGAAGTTGGCGACCGTCGAGCCCTTGTAGCCCTGCTGGCCGATCTCGTCGAACACCTCGGCCAGGGTGCGGCCGTCCTTGCCCGAAATGGTGTTGTAGGTCGGTGAATCGGTGACGTAGAAGCCGGTCGCCACGATCAGGGCGTCGATCTCGCGCTCGGTGCCGTCCTTGGTGACGATGGAGTTCGCGCGCACCTCGGCGATGCCGTCGGTGATCAGATCCACATTCGGGCGGCTCAGCGCCGGGTAGTAGTCGTTGGAGATCAGCATGCGCTTGCAGCCGATGCGGAAGTTCGGGGTGACCTTCTCGCGCAGCTGCGGATCGCGGATCTCCAGCTGGAGCTTGGTCTTGGCGAGCAGTTCGAAGGCCTGCATCAGCGCGGGGACCTTGGCGAGGCCGACGACCTGGGTCTCGCGCGCGGCGTAGATGGCGGCGCGGGATAGGCGCTGGAAGCCGGGAATGTGCCGGAATGCAAGGCGCTCTGGCAGCGTGTAGGGGCGGTCGAAACGGGGGAGCAGCCAGGGGGCGGTGCGCTGGTAGACGTCCAGGTGGGTGACATCCGGCGCGATGGACGGCACGATCTGGATGGCGGAGGCGCCGGTGCCGATGATGGCGACGCGCTTGCCCTTCAGGTCGGCGGCGTGGTTCCAGCGGGCCGAGTGGAAGATCTCGCCCTCGAAACCGTTGATGCCCTTGATATCCGGCAGTGCCGGTTCGCAGAGCGCGCCGACCGCGGAGACCACGGTATTCGCGGTGAAGCTGCCCTGAGTGGATTCGATATGCCACAGGTTGGTGGCATTGTTCCAGCGTGCGCCGGTGACGTCGCAGTTGAACAGGTGCTTGTCGAGCACGTTGTACTCGCGCGCGACGCCCTGGATGTACCGCTGGATCTCGCCCTGCTTGGAGAACGAGCGCGACCAGTTCGGATTCAGTGCGAATGAGTACGAGTACAGATGCGAAGGCACATCGCAGGCGGCACCGGGATAGGTGTTGTCGCGCCAGGTGCCGCCGACATCGCTGCCGCGTTCCAGCACGAGATAGTCGTTGCGGCCCTGCTGGCTCAGCCGGATCGCCAGGCCCAGACCGGCGAAACCGCTGCCGATGATGATGGTCTTGACGTGGCGGGCTGGCCGGTCGTCGACAGCTTTGTCTGTAACCTTGCGACTCATATAAGGCAGCGTACGGTCTTATTGAGCACGAGTCAACAGTATTGACCATCGTTCAGTAAGATGTTCGTGTGAGTCGCAAAGGTGCCGGTGAAGTGGTGAAGCGAACCCGCCTCAGCCCGGAAGAACGTCGCACGCAGCTGATCACCTTGGGTGCCGAGATGCTTGGTGACCGCGCCATCGAGGACATCTCGATCACCGAAATCGCCGAAGCGGCCGGGATCTCCCGCGGCCTGCTCTTCCACTACTTCCCGACCAAACAGGACTTCCAGCTGGCGATTGTCCGCCACGCCAATGCCGAGCTACTGGAGCGCATCGCACCCGACCGCTCACTCGGGGTGTTCGAGATGCTGCGCGATTCGATCGAGCGCTACATCGAATACGTCGGCGAGAACCGCAATTCGTATGTATCGCTACTGCGCGGCCCGACCAGTGTGAGCGCCGAGGTGCTCCCGCTCGTCGACCAGACTCGCAATGTCATCATCGACATCATCCTGACCGAAGTGCCCGTCGATATTCCGGACACCGACCGCCCCCGCCTCATCCTCGCCGTGCGCGGCTGGATCGCCTTCGTCGAGGAGACCACTCTCATCTGGCTCCGCCACGAAATGATCACCCGCGAACAGTTGGTCGACCTGCTGGTCGAATCCCTACTCGCACTGGCACTTTCGCTCAATCCCGCACTGGCTGCCGCGCTGCGTGGGTGATCTGCGGTTTCGAGTACTTCTGGAAGATCGCGTAAAAAAGTGTCGCGGACCGGCCATTGTGCCGAATCGAAGGACTGGGCTTGGAGTCCGAGTCAGCGGCAGGGGCGCGGGCGGACCGTACCCTCGAGCGCATCGCCGTCTCGATTCCGGCGCGCATTCGAGTACGACGCCATGTCGATGCGGCGGGGCTAGGGCTAGTTCGAGGTCAGGCGACTTTCCAGGTTCGGTCCCCGAGAGTGACAACGACTTCGATTGTCCCGCCGAGTGCTGTGACATAGGCCTTGACGGTGTCGATTCCGGCGATCTCGCCGCGTTCGATCTTCGAGATCCTGGCCTGCGATACGCCGAGTGCTTCGGCCAGATTTACTTGTGTGAGACCCGCCGCCTTACGCATCTCGGCCAGCTGATGCCCCCGCACATACGCCTCGCGTCGCTCGCGCGCCGCAGCCGCGCCCGCTTTCCGCTCGGCATCGGTGCGTGGGTCGACTGCCCTCGCCTTCGCCCTGACGTCTTTCCACTTCACATATTCGGTACTCATCGTTGTTGCTCCTCTAGCGCTTCGAGGTGCTCCATGAAACGCCTGTCGGCCAATGGGATCGCATCGCGATACCACTTCTGCCAGTTACCCGACTTGTCTCCCGCGACGAGGACGATTGCCTCTCTGGCTGGGTCGAATGCGAAGAGCATTCGGATCTCGGTAGTCCCAGTCGAGGGAGGTCTCAACTCTTTCATGTTGTGATAGCTGCTGCCCTTGATCCGGTCGACCAACGGCCGCCCAGCGCAGGGGCCTTCTTCGGCAAGTTGATCGAGTGCATCCTCGATCAGATCGCCTGTTTCGGGATCACTCACGCAGATCGCCAAGTACCACGATTCCACCTCCGGATGAAGACTGATCTCCCAGCTCACCGACACGAGTATAACTTAATTGTCATACTCGCAATCGGTGTACCCGACGTGACCGTGCATCGTCACAGTGAACTCGTAGGCGGGCGGCGGCGTTGATGGGGATACCCTGACGTATGGGTCTGTCGCGGCGGAAGTTGTTGCGGTTCGGTGCCGCTGGGTCGGTTGCGGTGTTGGTGGGGGCGTCTGCGGCGAGTAGTGCGCGGTTTCGGGCGCCGCGGTGGTTGGGGGATCCGTTTACGTTGGGGGTGGCTTCGGGGGATCCGGTGCCGGATGGGGTGGTGTTGTGGACGCGGCTGGCGCCGGATCCGTTCGCACCGGATGGGCTCGGCGGGATGGCGCAGCATCCGGTGAGCGTGGACTGGGAAGTCGCGCACGATGAGCAGTTTCGGCAGGTGGTGGCGCGGGGGACGGCCGTCGCGACCCGTGAACTCGCGCATTCCGTGCACCCCGAAGTAGGCGGGTTGGAGCCGAATCGCTGGTACTTCTACCGATTTCGCGCGGGCTCGGCGATCTCACCGATCGGCCGGACCCGCACCGCCCCCGCGCTGGGGCAGCCAACGGCGCGCATGCGTTTCGCTTTCGCCTCCTGTCAATCGTGGAGTTCCGGCTACTACACCGCGTATCAGCACATGAGTACCGAAGATCTCGATCTGGTTGTGCACCTTGGTGATTACATCTACGAACGAGGCTGGACGCGCGGTCGCGTCGGCATGTCGGTGGAGCCGCAATTCCAAGCCGAAGCCGTCGATCTGCCCGGCTACCGACTGCGCTATGCCCAGGCCAAGGCCGAGCGCCCGTTGCGCGCCGCCCATGCCGCCTTCCCCTGGCTCGTCACCTTCGACGATCACGAGGTCGACAACAACTGGGCGGGAGATTCACCCGGTATCGGATTCGATATCTACCGCATTCCCAAGCTCTTTCGCGGCCGCCGTGCCGCTGCCTTCCAGGCAATGTACGAACATCAGCCCTTGCGCATCGCGGCCCTGCCCTCCGGCTCGACCATACACATCCACCGCCGCTACAGCTTCGGCGACCTCGCCGAAATCACCATGCTGGACACCCGCCAGTACCGCACGGCGCAGGCTTGTGGCGACGGCGGTCTGGTCTCGGACTGCCCCGACCGCTTCGCCTCGGACCGCACGATTCTCGGTGCGCAGCAACGTGATTGGCTGATCGATGGCTTCAGTAAGTCCACCACCCGCTGGCAGATCCTGGGCAACCAGGTCTCCATGGGCCAATCCGACTATGACCTCGGCCCCGGCGTCGCGACCGGCACCGACTCCTGGGACGGCTACGTATCCGACCGCAACACCATCCTCGGCGCCGCCGCCGACCGCGGCGTGCACAATCTGGTGGTCATCACCGGCGACCGCCACCAGAACCACGCCGCCAACCTCCGCGCGGACTACTCGAACCCCGAATCCCCGGTCGTGGCCTCCGAATTCATCGGCACCTCCATCACTACCGGTGGCAACGGAAAGAATATGACCCCGACCGGCCGCACTCTCCTGGCCGCCAATCCCGACCTGAAGTTCTTCAACTCCCAACGTGGCTACTCCCGGGTCTCGCTGGACCACGGATTGTGGCGCAACGACTTCCGAGTAGTCCCTTACGTCAACCGTCCCGGCGCGCCTATACACACTCGCGCCGCGTTTGTCGTCGAGAACCGGGTTCCCGATGTCACGGAGGTGTCGGGCTCCGACAGCTTGGCCGGGCAACATTCCGGAGCTGGAACCGCGGGCCCGCCGCCGCGCTGAGACTCCTCGGCGTTCATGACCAGGAAGTAGGTCAACGCCTGGCGGCGGCGCGTGGCGGATTGGCCAGATTCAGGGCGGAGTTGAGGCGATACGCACCGCCGAGCCCGTGGAACACGGCCATGAGCAGCGCCCCGGCAACGGCGCCGCCGATACCGGCAAGGGCGTGGGCGGGCAGATCGGCCCAGTAACCGATCAGCACCGCGAGGGCGAGACCCAAGGTGCCGGCCACGGCATTGCGCAGCGAATCGTTACCCCACACATTCGGAAATTGTTCGCCGACCATGCCTTTGACGAAATGCGGGACGGCATTGGCGCCCATCACACCGGCGAGCGCGGACAGCAGGACTGTGTGCCACATATCGGCCACCTATTTTCAGTCAACAATCGTTGACTGAATGCTAGCGGCTCATCCGTGTTCAGTCAACGATCGTAGACTGAATGCATGAGTTCCCATCCCACCCGCCGCGCCGACCAGCGCGACCGCACCCAGGCCCGGATCTTGGATGCGGCGCGGCAGCTGTTCGCGGAGGTCGGCTATGACCGGGCCACCATCCGCGCGATCGCGGCGGCGGCCGACACCGACCCGGGCCTGGTGATGCGCTACTTCGGATCCAAGGACAACTTGTTCGCCCAGGTCGCACATCTCGAACCGGATGAACTGATCACCGGGACGCCGCCGGAGGCGGCCGAACAACTACTGGCCGCACTCGAACAGAAACTCGGCGAGCAGCCCACCGACGCACTGACCGCGATCCGCTCCATGCTCACCCACCCCGATGCCGCCGCCGAGGTCCGATCCGCCATGGTCGCCCGCCAACAACAGGCCGCCCAACACCTCGCCCCCGACGACGCAACCCTCCGCGCCGGCCTCATCGGAGCCCTCACCATCGGCACCGTCATCGGCCGACACCTACTCCAACTCGACGCCCTGTCCGACGCCCCACCAGCCCACATCACCGCCCTCCTCCGCCGCGCCATCCACGCCATCGCCCGCGACCCCCCAGAACCCACCCACTAACCGCGCCAGCGGTCAGAGGGGTGCGCGGCTACCCAGATACAAAGAACGCCGGGCCGAATCGCTCTGCGGAAGAGCGGATTCGGCCCGGCGTTGGGGTGCGGCGACTACGCGGTCGGCTCGAAGGCCTCGGCGACGATTTCCGCCTGCTCCACGGCGTGCACCTTCGACGAACCCGAGGAGGGAGCCGACATGGCGCGGCGGGAAATGCGGCGCAACTTCGTGAAGCGCTCCGGAAGGAGTTCCGGGAGGTTCAGGCCGAAGAAGGGCCAGGCGCCCTGGTTGGCCGGTTCCTCTTGGACCCAGGCGATATCGGTCGCGTTGGGGTAGCCCGCAAGTGCCTCGTTGAGGCGGAACTTGGGCAGCGGGTAGAGCTGCTCGATGCGGACGATGGCGACGTCTTCGCGCTTCTGCTTGGCCTTTTCGGCGACCAGCTCGTAGTAGAGCTTGCCGCTGGTGAGCAGGACGCGCTTGACCTTATTGCGGTCGCCGATGCCCTGTTCGTAGGTGGGCTCGTCGAAGACCGAGCGGAACTTCGATTCGGTGAAGTCCTTCAGGTCCGAGACCACGGCCTTATTGCGCAGCATCGACTTCGGGGTGAAGACGATCAGCGGACGGCGGATGCCGTCGAGCGCGTGGCGGCGCAGCAGGTGGAAGTAGTTCGCCGGGGTGGACGGCACGGCGACCGTCATCGAGCCCTCGGCGCACAGCTGCAGGAAGCGCTCGATGCGACCGGAGGTGTGGTCCGGGCCCTGTCCCTCGTGTCCGTGCGGCAGCAGCAGCACGACCTCCGACAGCTGACCCCACTTGGCCTCACCGGAGGAGATGAACTCGTCGATGATGGACTGCGCACCGTTGACGAAGTCACCGAACTGCGCCTCCCACAACACAAGTGCGTCCGGGTTGCCCAGCGAGTAGCCGTATTCGAAGCCGACGGCGGCATATTCGCTCAGCGCCGAGTCGTGCACCGCGAACCAACCCGGAGTGGTGCTACCGATGTTGTGCAGCGGGGTGTACTCCTCGGCCGTCTTGCGGTCGATGATCACCGAATGCCGCTGGGTGAACGTGCCACGACGCGAGTCCTGGCCCGTCAGGCGCACCGCACGACCCTCGTCTATCAGCGTGCCGAAGGCGAGCAGTTCGGCGAAGGCCCAGTCGACCTTGCCCTCGTAGGCCATTTCGCGGCGCTTCTCCAGCACCGGCTTGACGCGCGGGTGCACGTTGAAGCCGTCCGGCACATTGAGGAATGCATCGCCGATGCGCTGCAGCACCGTCTTGTCGACGGCGGTCAGGATCGTGGTCGGCACCTGCTGGTCGTCCTCGACCGATTCGCTCGGCTCCGGGACGTACTTCTCCAGCTCGCGAACCTCGTTGAAGACCCGCTCCAGCTGACCCTGGTAGTCACGCAGCGCGTCCTCGGCCTCTTTGAGCGAGATATCGCCACGGCCGATCAGGCTCTCGGTGTATGCCTTGCGCACCGAGCGCTTGGTGTCGATGACGTCATACATTTCCGGCTGGGTCATCGACGGGTCGTCGCCCTCGTTGTGGCCGCGACGCCGGTAGCAGACCATGTCGATCACGACGTCCTTGCGGAACTTCTGGCGGAAGTCCACCGCCAGACGCGCGACCCAGTCGCAGGCCTCCGGATCGTCACCGTTCACGTGGAAGACCGGCGCGCCGATGAACTTCGCGATATCGGTGGAGTATTCGGTGGAGCGGCTGTTCTCCGGTGCGGTGGTGAAGCCGATCTGGTTGTTCACCACGATGTGGATGGTGCCGCCGACCCGGTAACCACGCAGCCCCGACAGGTTCAGCGTCTCCGCGACCACACCCTGACCCGCGAACGCGGCGTCACCGTGCAGCATCAGCGGCATGACGGAGAAGCCCTCCGGCCCGTCGCCCTTGTCCAGCAGGTCCTGCTTGGCGCGCACCAGACCCTCGAGCACCGGGTCGACCGCCTCCAGATGCGAGGGGTTGGCGGTGAGCGAGACCTCGATCTCGTTGTCGCCGAACATCTGCAGGTAGGTGCCGCGCGCGCCGAGGTGGTACTTCACATCGCCGGAGCCGTGGGTGGCGGCCGGGTTCATATTGCCCTCGAACTCGGTGAAGATCTTCGAGTACGGCTTGCCGACGATATTGGCGAGCACATTGAGGCGACCGCGGTGCGGCATACCGATGACGACCTCGTCGAGCGAATGCTCGGCGCACTGGTCGATGGTGGCATCCATCATCGGGATGACGGCCTCGGCGCCCTCGAGCGAGAAGCGCTTCTGCCCGACGTACTTGGTTTGCAGGAAGGTTTCGAAGGCCTCCGCCGCATTCAACCGGTTCAGGATGTACTTCTGCTGTGCGACAGTCGGCTTGACGTGCTTCTGCTCGACCCGCTCCTGAATCCACTGCAGCTGCTCGGTTTCCAGGATGTGGGTGTACTCCACACCGACGTGGCGGCAGTAGGCATCGCGCAGCACCGAGAGCACATCGCGCAGCTTCATCCGCTCCTGGCCGTGGAAGCCCGCGACATCGAAGGTGCGGTCCAGGTCCCAGAGGGTGAGGCCGTGCTGGGTGACATCGAGGTCCGGATGGCTGCGGAACTTGTCCTTGACCAGCCGCAGCGGATCGGTGTCGGCCATCAGGTGGCCGCGGTTGCGGTAGGCCGCGATCATCTCGAGCACACGGGTGCTCTTGTCGACGCCGCGTTCCTTGACGTCCTTGCGCCAGCGCACCGGCTCGTAGGGCACGCCAAGGCCGTGGAAGATCTCGTCGTAGAACTCGTCGCTGATCAGCAGGTTGTGGATGGTCCGCAGGAAGTCGCCGGATTCCGCGCCCTGGATGATGCGGTGGTCGTAGGTCGAGGTCAGGGTCATCAGCTTGCCGACGCCGAGTTCATTGATGCGCTCGTCGCTCATGCCCTGGAATTCGGCGGGGTACTCCATCGCGCCGGCGCCGACGATCGCGCCCTGGCCCAGCATCAGCCGCGGCACCGAGTGCACAGTACCGATGGTGCCCGGGTTGGTCAGCGAGATGGTGACGCCGGTGAAGTCATCGATGCCGAGCTTGCCGTCGCGGGCGCGCCGCACAACGTCCTCGTAGGCGGTGTGGAACTGCCCGAAGGTCATGGTCTCGCAGCCCTTGATGGCCGCGACGGCCAGCGAGCGGTTGCCGTCCTTGCCCTGCAGGTCGATGGCCAGACCGAGGTTGGTGTGCGCGGGGGTGATCGCGTTGGGCTTGCCGTCGATCTCGGCGAAGTGCCGGTTCAGATTCGGGAAAGACTTGACCGCCTGCACGATCGCGTAGCCGAGCAGGTGGGTGAAGGAGATCTTGCCGCCGCGGGTGCGGGCGAGGTGGTTGTTGATGACCAGGCGGTTGTCGATCATCAGCTTCGCCGGAATGGCGCGCACGCTGGTCGCGGTCGGGATGGCCAGCGACGCGGACATGTTCTTGACCACGGCGGCGGCCGGGCCGCGCAGGACCTTCGCCTCGTCGGTCGCGGTGTCGGCGGGCTTCGGTGCGCCGGAGGTGGGCGTGGCATTCGAGGTCGGCGCGGGAGTCGTCTGCCGCGCGCGGGTGGTGACCGGCGCGGGTGCGGGAGGCTTGGGGGCCGCCGGGGCAGGTGCCGCCGAGGCAGGTGCCGCGGGGGCCGCGTTCACCGGCGCGGGGGCCGGGGCCGGGGTGGCCACCTGCGCGGGCGCGGCCGCGGGCGCGGCGGCCTGACTGTTACCAGAATCACCCGCGACTTCGGGCGTGTAATCGGCGAGGAACTCGTGCCAACTCGCGTCTACTGAAGATGGATCCTGTTTGTACTTCTGATACATCTCATCGACTAGCCACTGGTTCTGTCCGAACTGGGAAGTTGAGCTGCTCACAGCAGGTGTTCGCCTCATTTCGTTCTTCGCGCTGCGACGTTTGTGACGTGCCCGGCACGGGGATCAGCGGATGCGCGCCGATGCGCCCTCTCTGAGGATAGGCCCAGCAGCAAATCAGCGGACCGACTGACCACCGGACAAACCCGCTCCCAAAGATGACGACCCGTCCTTGCTCGAGAATATTCCCCCCGCTTCGCTGGCCGCCGCCCAGAGCTGGGCATAGGGCCCATCGGCCGCCAGCAGCACCTCGTGCGGTCCGATTTCGGCGATTCGTCCGTGTTCGACCACGGCGATCCGATCGGCGCGCGCGGCGGTGCCGAGCCGGTGCGCGACGACGACGGTGGTGCGGTCCCGGGTCAGCGATCGGCTCGCTACCAGGACCGATGCCTCGGTCTCCGGGTCGAGGGTCGCGGTGGCCTCATCGAGCAGCAGCAGATCAGGGCGCACGAGTTCGGCACGGGCCAGTGCGATCAGTTGGCGTTGGCCCGCCGAGAGGCCGCGGCCGCGCTCGCCGACCGGGTGGTGCATGCCCTGCCGCAGCGCGGCGATCATGTCGGCCGCACCGACCGCGGTGGCGGCGGCCGCGATCTCCGCTTCGGTCGCGGATGGTTTCCCGAAGGCAATGTTGCTGGCGACATCGCCGGTGAACAGGTGAGCTTCCTGGGGGACTATGCCGAGCCGGGAGCGGTAGTCGGCCAGGCGGTAGTGCCGGATATCGATGCCGTCGACGTGGATGGTGCCGGTTGGCTCGGCGTCGTCGGGTAGGTCGTAGAGCCGGGCCAGCAGTTTGACGATGGTCGACTTGCCCGCACCGGTCGGGCCGACCAGCGCCAGCGTCGATCCCGGCGGGATGCGCAGGGATACCCCGTCGAGTGCGGGTTTTTCGGTGCCCGGGTAGTGGAAGTGGATGTCGTCGAGGACGACCTCGCCGCACAGGCGGTGGTCGATCGCGACCGCGTCCGGTGGATCGGCGGCGATCGAGGACGGGGTGCGCAGCAGATCGCCGATGCGCCGCAGGCCGACGCGCGCCTGCTGATAGCCGTCGAATACCTGGGACAACTGCAGGATCGGGCCGAAGAGCAACTGCAGATACAGCACGAAGGCGATGAGGGTGCCCGCGGTGGTCGCGTCCTCGGCAACCTCGCGGGCGCCGAAGTACACGACCGCGGCCAACGCCAGATCGGCCCATGCAATGACGAAGGCGAAGTACATCGCGATGGCCCGCTGGGCGCGCATCCGGCTGGTGCGGTAGCGATCGGAGTATTCGGCGAAGCGGCGGGCGGCGACCGGCTCGTGTCGGTTGGCCTGGACGGCGCGCAGGCCGGAGACATTCTCCTGGAAGTCGGCGTTGACGGTCGAGACGTGTTCGCGCGAGACGGTGTACGCGGTGGTGGAGACCCGGCGGAAGAGCATCGTCGCCACCAGCAGCGGCGGCAGCGCGATCAGCACCACCGTGGCCAGCGAGGCATCGATGACCAGCAGTGCCACCGCGATCCCGACCAGGGTGAGCAGGCCGATCAGCGTGGTCGCCACGCCGGTCTGCAGGAAGGTCGACAGCGCGTCCACATCGGTGGTCATCCGGGTCATGATGCGACCGGACAGCTCGCGTTCGTAGTAGTCCAGACCCAGCCGCTGCAGATGCGCGTAGCTGCGCACACGCAGGCCGTAGAGCACGCGTTCGCCGGTGCGCGCGGTGAGTACGGTGGTCGCCGCGCCGACCGCGAGGCCGAGGACCACCAGTACCGCCCCGAGCGCTCCGGCGCGGGCGAGGGCGACCGAATCATGGCCGCTCACACCGGTATCGATGGCGTAGCGCACGATCGGCGGGAAGGCGACGCCGATCAGTGTGTCGAGTGCGAGCAGGGTGATGACGCTCAGCACCAGCCAGCGCACCGGCCGCAGCAGCCGAGCGAGCCGGAACTCGGGATCGGGTCGGCGCAGTTGCTCATCGTCGAGCCCGGGTTGTTCGGTGGCGGGTGGTAGACGCTCGATGGTGCGGCGCAATTCGGGAGTTTCGCTGAGATCGGCTGCCGCGCCCGAGAATCCGCCCGGTCCGCTGGTGGCCGTCGTGGCGCGGCCGAGACCGGCCGGCGCGACCGGGGCGGCTGCGTCGGTTGCGTATGTAGCCGGGCCGGGGAGCCGGATCACCCGATCCGCATGGGCGAGTGTGGACTCCCGATGTGCCAGGATCAGCGTCGTGCGGCTGCCCGCATCGGGCAGCCTGTCGAAGATGGCCGCCTCGGTGACCGCGTCGACCGCGGAGGTCGCGTCATCGAGCACCAGAATTCGTGGCCGCGCCAATAGCGCTCGGGCCAGCGCGATCCGCTGCCGCTGCCCGCCGGACAGGGTCAACCCGCGCTCGCCGACCACGGTGTCATAGCCGTCGGGCAGTTCGGTGATGAACTCGTCGGCTGCGGCGAGCTTTGCGGCATGCCGGATTTCGGCGTCGGTGGCTGCGGGGCGGCCGACGACGATATTGGCAGCGATGGTGTCGCTGAACAGGAACGGGTCGTCGAAGACCACGCCGATCGCCGCGCGCAGATCGACCGCGCGCAGGTCGGCGATATCCACGCCCTTGGCGTCTCGCGGATCGGCCGTTGGATTGGCGGTTTTCGAGCGGGCGGCCCCCGCACTCGAACTGGCGAATTCGCCCGCAGCGGTAATGGATTCGGTTCCGAACAGCCGAATGGTCCCGGAGTCAGGGGCGTAGAAGCGGGGGAGCAGCAATGACAGCGTTGACTTTCCGGAGCCCGCGGGACCGATGATGGCCACGGTTTCGCCGGGGTGCACGGTGAGGTCGAGGTCGCGCAGGATCGGCTGGGTGGCACCTTTATCATATGGATTATTTTCGTTCATCCTGGTCAATTTGAAGATGCACTCGTTGCCATGATCTCTGTATTAGTGATT